>JBLMWC010000144.1:0-6756 GCA_050257015.1 Bacillota bacterium
GCGGTGCGCGTAGTCGAGCGCGCCCGCCACTTCGGTGGCGATCCGCACGGCGTCGGCGACCGGGAGCTGCTTCTCGCGGGTGATCCGGTCGCGCAGCGACTCACCCTCCACGTAGGGCATCGCGTACCAGAGCATGCCCCCGGACTCCCCTGAGTCGATCAGCGCCAGGATGTGCGGATGCTGCAGGTTGGCCGTCGTCCGGATCTCGGCCAGGAACCGGTCGGCGCCGATGACGGCGGCGAGCTCGGGCCGAAGCACCTTGATCGCAACCTTCCGGTGGTGGCGGAGGTCCTCGGCCAGGTACACGGTCGCCATGCCGCCCTGCCCCAGCTCCCGCTCGACCCGGTAGCGGTCGGCGAGCGCGGCCGCGAGCTCGGTCATGGCCACAGCCGGAGTCCCGCCTTCTGCAGGATGGCCGCAAAGCCTGCGTTGCCGTGCAGGGGCTTGAACCGCCAGTTGCGGTTGATCTGGGCCATGTTGGACGCCTTCGCGTCGAGGCCGCGGCTGAGCCATTCCAGCGTGCGCGCCGTGTCGCCCAGGGCGAGGTAGACGCCGGCGACGTTGTCTTCCCGCACGTATCTCGATCGCGCGAGCGCCAGCGCGGCCGCGAGCTGCCGGCGCGCCCCCGCGAGGTCGCCGGTGCGTGCCAGCGCCTCGGCGAAGAACATCATCTCGGCCGGCGATGTCGGTGGCTGCGCCTTCCACTCGGCGACAACGTCGGCGGATCGCCCCTGCTGGATCAGGAGCTCCTGGGCGCAGAGGCTCGGCGCCAGGCGCGTGAGTGCCTGGCAGACGGCGGAGGCGCTGTCCAGCCGACCAATGTTCTGAAAGATGGCACCCGCGGCATTCAGCGGTCCGAACGCGAACGGATTGTGCCGCCGTGCCCGGCGAACGACCGCGAGCGCGGAGTCGTCCATGCCGCGCGCGTGCAGCAGCCATGCGTGGTCACCGACCAGCGGGGCCGTGCTGTCCAGCGCGGACGCGATCTGGTACTCCTTCTCGGCCGCAGGGAAGTCGAGCAGGTACGCGCTGAGCAGGCTGGCGCGGAGCGCGTGCGCCCAAGCCGATGTCGAATCGAGCACCAGCGCCTTTTCGATCGCCGCGCGCATCGGCGGCACGGCGGCGCGCGGAGCCAGGTAGGTATCCGCGAGGTAGAACCAGGCCTGCGCGATCCCGTTCCACGGATCGGCGTAGGTGGGGTCGAGGGCCGCGGCTCGCTCGAAGAGCGCGATCGCCTGATGGAGCCCGGCCTCTGAGTTCTGTTCCACCAGGAACTGGCCGCGGAGCACGAGGTCGTGGGCTTCCGGGTTGGCCGTCCGGCGCGACGCCACCGACGCATCGGCGCGCCGCGCGACACCGACGCCGAGGACCGAGGCGATCGCGGTCGCGGTCGAGTCCTGCAGGGCGTAGAGGTCCTTCTCCGTCACGTCGTATCGCTGGCTCCAGAGCACCGCCTCATCGGCCACGTTCACCAGCGAGACCGTCACCCGCAGCCCGCTCTCGACCTTGCCCACCGTCCCCTCCACCATCGCGTCGGCGGTGAGCGCGGTCCCGGCCTCCCGGGCGGTCTTGCCGCGGAGCGCGAAGGCCGAGCTCCGGGACACGACGTGGAGACCTTTCATGCCGGCCAGCGCGGTGGTCAGGTCCGTCGCCATGCCGTCGCCGAGATAGGCGTCCGAGGTGTCGCGGCTGCGTGACTCGAAGGGGAGCACGCCGACCCGCTTCGGCGCCGAGGCCGCCGAGGGCGTGGCAGGTGCGCCGGTCAGTGGGTGTCGAATGGCGCGCCAGGCAGCGAGAGCGGCCAGCAGCGTCACCAGACCGATGCCGGCACCGATGGCCGGGCGGCGCGACCTGGGTGCGGCCGCGACCGGCGCCGTCGCCGTCGGCGTGATTCCGCCGCTCGGCGTCAGCACCGCATCGAGCTGAGGGATCAGCTCCTCGGCGCTCTGCGGGCGATCGGCGGGACGCTTCTCGAGACATCGCATCACCAGCGCGGCCAGCGCCGGCGGGACGCTCCGGTACGACGTGATCGGCGGCGCGGCCGCCGTCACGTGCGCCGCCAGCACCTGCTGCGGATTGGCGCCGCTGAACGGTGGCCGCCCAGCCAGGAGCTCGTACGCCACGACGCCGAACGCGTACAGGTCGGCCCGATGGTCCACGTGGGGATCGGCCACCGCCTGCTCGGGGGACATGTACGTCGGTGTGCCGAGCGCCACGCCCATCGTCGTGAGCGACTGCTTCCCTGTCGCCTCGCTCAGCGCCTTGGCCACGCCGAAGTCCATCACCAGCGCGTGGCGGCCGCGGAGCATCACGTTCTCCGGCTTGAGGTCGCGGTGGACCACGCCGTGCCGGTGCGCCTCGGTCAGCGCGTCGGCGATGTCCCGGAGGATCCGCACGGCGTCGCCGACCGGAAGCTCGCCCTCCTTCGTCAGCTTCTCGCGAAGCGAGAGGCCGTCCACGTACGGCATCACGTAGAAGAGGAGCCCGCCCGCTTCGCCCGAGTCGTACAGCGGCAGGATGTGGGGGTGCTGCAGCGCAGCGGCGACCTTGATCTCGCGCAGGAAGCGTTCCTGGCCGAGCGAGGCAGAGAGATCCTCCCGCAGCACCTTGATGGCCACCTTGCGGTCGTGCCGGAGGTCGTGCGCCAGGTAGACCGTGGCCATTCCGCCCTGCCCGAGCTCGCGCTCGAGGCGATAGCGGTCGGCCAGCGCGGCGGCGAGGCGCGGCGGGGGACTGGTCACGCCGTCACCGGGCCCGCTCCAGCTGCTGCCGCATCTCGCTGAACCAGTCTTCCGCCACGATCAGCGGTGACGAGTCACCGTCCGACCGGACCCGCCGCGCAATGATGAACCGGCCGTCCGGCGCGACGTCGAACGGCGTGTAGTAGGTGTTCTCGTCGAGGTAGTCGTCGGGTGAGAGGGTGAACAGCGCGTGCCGCTCCCCGAAGTTCGGCTCCGCTCCGCTCCCCACCGTCACGGCGATCATCTGGCGCCTCGCATCCACGAAGAACAGCTCGCGCCCATTCCGCGCCCAGACGGGCGCCGCGCCGCCGTTGGTGGACGCCGGCCATCTGCCACGATCGGCGAGCGGGAACGGACGGACGTACACTTCCTGCCGCCCCGATTCGTCGGACTGGTACGCGATCCAGCGCCCATCCGGCGAAATCGCGAACGCCGACTCGTCGAAGGCGGGATTGGCGATGAGCGGCGCGGCCACGGTGTCGCCCATCCGGTAGGCGATGATGTCCCTGCCGGCCTTGCCGATGCCGCCGCTCGTGCGGGCGACGATCCACTTGCCGTCGGGGCTGACCGCGCCCTCGAACAGTCCCTGTGCGTCTCGCGCCAGCAGTTCGCTTCGGCCGGTCCCGTCAGCGGACACCCGGTACAACCCCCGGCCCCTCGCCCCCTGGAGGCTGAGGAAGCTCAGCTCGTGCCCGCCGGGCATCCAGCGAGGCCGGAAGCCGGGCACGCTGTCGAGCGTGACCCGCGAGAGCGGGCCGGTGGGGAGCTGCTTCACCCAGATTGCGTCGGTCGCATCGTTGCTCAGGTCGATGGCAAGGGACCGCCCATCGGGCGACAGCGCCCATCCCGCGTTGCCGGAGCCGGTGAGCCGGAGGGGTCCGCCCATGTCCACCGGCGTGACGCGACCGGCCCGGTCCACCCAGTTCAGCTCGTGCTTCACCTCGCGCCCCACGGCGTCGCGCAGCATGGCCAGCGTCCCCGTCCGCGACACGTCGAGCGATGCGCCGTACCCCTCCGAAACGGCGACGCTGTCGAGCACCACGACGGGAGTCCCGCGCACCTCGAGCGTGCGCGCATCGAATGGCACGACGATCGCGATCCCGTCGGGCCGCACGACGAGGAGATGCCCGGTAGGCAGATACCTGGCGGAGACCGTTCCCGCCATGAGCGGATGCCCGACTCCCGTGCGAAGGTCGAGCGCCCACGCAGTCCGGCTCGTGCACAGGTCCGTGGCCGCGCAGCGCGAAAAGAGGACCGCCTGGCGGCCGGCCACGGCGCTCACTTCGCGGATGAGCCCCGAGTCCGAAGGCCAGACTTCCGTGGCCTTTCCGCCGGACGCCGCGATCCGCATGAGTCCCCGGCCGCTTGCCTTGACGAACACGATGGTGCCGTCGTCCAGCCACGCGGGCGCGTCCGCGGCTGCCACGGAGTCCGCCACGGTAATGGTGGCGCCTCCGCGGATCTGGAGCTTCTTCAGGGCGGCGCCGACCATTGCGTAGGCGATCCACTGACCGTCCGGCGAGAACGTCGCTCCCAGGGCAGCGACGGTCCCCGGCAGGGGGATCGCCCGATCGTCGTCGCGCGCCTTCAGCCACAGCTGTGGCACGAACGACGACCCCCCGGCGGACGGCCCGGACCACAGCAGATATGCACCATCGGGGGAGACCACGATGCGCCCGGGATAGAGCGGCGCCGCTGCTGATGGGATGCCGAGGCGGTAGCGGAGCACGCGGGCCGCGGCCGGCGCGCGGCGGAGGGCCCAGGCCGAAAGCGCCATCATGGCGACCGCGGCGACCAGCGCCGGCACCGCGACCCGGCTCCGCCAGTCGCGCCGCGCGGTCGCGCCCGGCGCGGCGCCGAACCGCGCTGCCGTGGCCGGATAGACCGTCGCCGGGTTGTTGAGCGCATCGGCAAAGGCGCGCGCGGTCTCGAAGCGGTCGGCGGGTACCTTCTCCAGCGCGCGCGCCACCGCGGCCGCGACGTGCGTCGGCACCGACTTCCGAAGCGAGGTCACCAGCGGCGCCGGCTCGGCGATGATCTTCATGATGATCTGCTGGGCGGAGCCGCCGAGGTGCGGCGGCTGACCGGCGAGCATCTCGTAGAGCACGCTCGCGAGCGAATAGATATCGGAGCGACCGGTGATTTCCTTATCCGCGGTGGCCTGCTCGGGGCTCATGTAGTGCGGGGTGCCGAGGGACATCCCGGTCTCGGTCATCCGCCCGCCGGCCGCCGCGCTCAGCGCCAGCGCGATCCCGAAGTCCGCCACCATCGGGCGGCCATCGTGCAGCAGGATGTTCTCCGGCTTGATGTCGCGATGGATCACACCGTGGCGGTGCGCATAGTCGAGCGCATCCGCCACGCTGGTGACGATGCGGACCGACTCTTCGATGCCGAGTTGCGATTCGCGGTCGAGCTTGCTGCGAAGCGTTTCGCCGTCGATGTACGGCATCACGTAGTAGAGGAAGCCGTCGGCGGTGCCGCTGTCGAAGAGCGGGAGGATGTGCGGGTGCTGGAGTGCCGCGGTCGTCTTGATCTCGACGACGAAGCGCTCGGCGCCGAGCACCGCGGCGAGCTCGGGGCGCAGCACTTTCACCGCGACCTTGCGGTCGTGTTTCAGGTCCTGCGCCAGGTAGACCGTCGCCATCCCACCTGCACCAAGCTCCCGCTCGATACGATAGCGGTCGGCAAGGGCGGTACTGAGGCGTTCGCGGTCGGAATTGTGGGGGGAATCCACACAAGGATTCTACTCTGTGGGGCAGCGGTTTGTTAGGGCGGGCAGGCATCCGGGCGAGCGGGCCGCCCGCAGGGTCATTGCGAGGCCCCGAAAGGGGCCGCGGCAATCTGGTCGCTCATGGCGGTCCGCCGCTCCTGAGCCGGCCTTCGCCATGAGCAACCAGATTGCTTCGTCTGCTTCGCTGCGCTCAGCGTCCTCGCAATGACCCGCGGGACGGGCGGCGGCCCGACCGCCGGCCCCTACGCCAGCTTCATCCCCTTGAGCAACGCCTGGAACCTCGGATGCGGCCGGAGCGGCGCCAGCAGAAACGACCCGCCAATCCCATACGTCGGCCCGGTCCGCTTCTCCACCGCACGCTCCAGCCAGTCCAGCGCCTGCTCCATCTCGCCGAGCCCCGTGTACACGTAGGCGAAGTGATAGGGCGACACGTACTCGGTGCGGGCGCGGGTGTGAAGCTCCTCCAGTATCTCGCGCGCCTTCCCGGTCTGGCCCGCCATCGCGTACGCCTCCCCCAGCTGACCCAGCCACAGCGTGTTGCGCTTCGACACCCGGACCGCCTGCTCCAGCTCGGCCAGCCCCTCCGCCTCGCGGCCGATGAGGAAGTGAGCCCAGCCGACCGTCGCCTGCGCGCGATCCTGGCTCGCGTCGAGCTCCACCGCCTCCTCCGCCCGCGCCAGCGCCTGCTCGTAGCGGCCGGCGCGAAGCAGCGCCGTCGCGATGTCCACGCGGTGCGCCAGCGGATCGAGCTCCTGCGCGCGCTGCAGCATCACGATCGCGTCGTCGTAGCGGCCGAGCCCGGCGCAGAGCCTCCCGTAGAGGTTGTAGGCGTCGGCATCGCTTGGACAGAGCTCGAGCGCCCGGCGGAACGATTCCTCCGCGCCGGCCCAGTCGTAGTCGCGCACCGTCTTGAGGAAGCCCAGCGTGACGTGCGTGGCCGCGAGCTCCGGATCGAGCCGCAGCGCGTTCGCCGCCGCCTCCAGCGCGCGCCGGTACGCCTCGTCCGGCGCCATCGCGCCGACCTCGGCCAGGTCGGTGTAGGTGGTGGCGAGACTCGCCCAGGCGAGGGCGAAGTCGGGATCGCGCGCGATCGCCCGCTCGAAGTAGGTGATCGCCCGCGCCGACGCGTCCGGCGTGTAACGCGTGTAGCGCCGGCGGCCCTGGAGGAACAGGCGGTAGGCCTGGAAGTCCTTCGTCGGCTCCTGCCGGAGCCGCGCGCGCTCGTCGGGCGAGAGCTCGGCCTCGAGCGCCGCGGCGATCTGGAGGGCGACATCGGCCTGGATC
>JBLMWC010000145.1:0-7600 GCA_050257015.1 Bacillota bacterium
GGCTCGATGCGCGCGATCCCGTAGTCGGTGCCCGCCCACAACTCTGTCCCCTGACCGACGAGGTGCCTTACCTGAGAGAACGGCAGGCCGGTGGCGAGCGGTCCCTGGATCGCGTTGAACTCACTCAGGTCCGAGGCGACGAAGGTGAAGCCGACGTCCGCATTTACCGTGCGGTCGTTCGCCGCCCAGACGCCGCCCGGCGCGGCGAACACGGCGCCGACGAGATCGCCCGGCAGGCCGAACGAGAGCCGTTGCGGAATGGCCGCGCCATCGGGCAGGTAGAGAAGCCCGCGGCCCCAGGTGCCGATGTACCAGCCGCGCCGGTCGAAGGCCCGCGCCGCCGCGGTGTACTGCACATCCCGCATCCGAGTGTCGAGGAGGATCTGCGCGCTGTTCGCCTGAAGAGTGGGGTTCTCACGGAGCAGCTCGCTGACCGAGACGGGCCCCACCGGTCGCGCCGGCGGTGCTGCCGGCGACGCGCTGAACGCGCCGCGCGAAACGGCCTGCCAGCCCGCGGTCGTCCGCAACAGCAACCCCTGGATCGGCGCATTGAGATCGAAAGCGATCGCCTGCACCGCACCCGCGACGGTACCGCTGGTCCAGGAATCGAGATCGGGCTGGTAATGCACCCAGCCGTTGGTGCTTGCCAGCCAGAGCGAGTTGTCGAGCGGGTCCACCAGCGACGTGAAGACGCGGCTCAGGAGACCCGGCTCCATCGGCTGGAACGGTCCTTCCCATCGCTGGAACTGCGGCCGCCAGACGAGCAGCGCGGACGGGGATGTGATGAAGACGCGGTCGGAGGCGGCGGCCACTGACGTGACGCGCGAGAAATCTCCGATCAGCGTTCGGTCGGCGAGCTGCCAGTCGCGGCTCGGGCGGAGCGGCGCGAGCTGGGCCACCGCCGGATGACAGCCGGCGAGCGCAAAGACGAGAAGCGGAACCAGTGGTCTCATGGCGGGAAATCTATCAGCCCGCCGGGTCTACACGTGCTCGGGCGCGGCGAGCTCGAGGAGGACGGGTGGCCTCGGCGGGCGCGGTGAGCGGGTGATGATCTCCCATTCGCGCCAGAGATCCGGCAGGGCAGCGACGACGTCCACCGGCCGCATCGAGCGCGCCGTGTGGCGGCGCGCCGCGATGTCAGCCCCGCGCCCGAGGGCCTGCGCACCGGTCGCGGCAGCAGCGTGGGGATCGAGACCCTGCCCCATGAGGGCCCCGATGATCCCGCTCAGCAGGTCGCCGCTTCCACCGGAGGCCAGCCCGGGATTCCCCGCCGCAACGGTAACGGAGGAATGGCCGGGGGATGCGATCACCGTAGGGACTCCCTTGAGCAGCACGGTGCATCCGGCCTCCGCGGCGGCGGCTTCCGCCGCGGCCCAGGGATCCACCTCGACGCCTCCGGCCTGCGCCGGGAAGAGCGAGCGGAACTCTCCGGGGTGAGGCGTGAGGACGAGGCTGCGGCCGGCGCTCAGCGCCCGCAGAGTGTCGAGCCGGCCCTGCATTGCGATGAGACCATCGGCATCGAGCACGACGGCATGGGAGGCGGCGATGACTGCCGCGACCAGCGCGTGGCGAGCGTCGTCGCGGCCGAGCCCGGGGCCGAGTATCACGGCGTCCGCCCGCTCGAGGAGCGTCGCGAGCTCCAGCGTCGGAGCCGCGTCGAATGACTGGGGCAGCGTCTGAACATCGGGCTCGGCCGCCTGCAGCGTCGCGACGGTGTCGGGTGGCGCGGCAACGTGGACGAGCCCGGCGCCGGCGGCGAAGGCCGCGCGCGCCGCCATGCGCGCCGCCCCAACCATCCCCGGCGCACCCCCGACGATCACGATCCGCCCGCGATTCCCCTTGTGGAAGCGCGCCTGGAAGCGCGGAAGCTGGGCGGCGGCTGCGGCGTCGGTCATGAGCGTGGGCCAGCCTGGAACCGGCGGCGGGTGCCCGATGTCAGCGACGACGATGTCTCCCACCTCATCCCGGGCGATGAGGTGACCGCGCCGGGCACCGCCGAAGGTGATCGACAGCGCGACGGCGGGGGCCCCGTGGACCACGCCGGTCCCGAGATCGAGCCCGGTCGGCCCGTCGATGGCGACGATCGGGACGGCGAGATCGGCGACGCGCTCGAGCAGCCCGGCCACCGGCGGCCGGGGTGCTCCACGGGCGCCGGTGCCGAGCAGCGCATCGATCGCGAGGCCCACCGACGGCCATGGTCCGTCAGCCGGGACTTCTCGCACGCCGTCGGCCGTGGCGAGCCGCGCCGCGTCGGCGCAGAGCCCGCTGCGCTCACCCGGTACCGAAGCGACCCACACGGCGAGACCGGCGCGATGCAGCGCCCGCGCCGCGACCCAGCCGTCGCCCCCGTTGTTCCCCGTTCCGGCCGCCACGAGAACGCCCCGAACGGCGGCCGCGCCGTAGCGCGTCGCCACGACGGAGGCGACCGCCTGCCCGGCCGCGCTCATGAGCGTGGCACGCGCGAGCCCGGCCGCTTCGGCCTGGCGGTCCCACTCTTCGGATTGGTCGGGTGAAAGGACGGGGATGGGAGGCATGCGCGCGCGGGTCAGGACCCCGGGATGCCGCCCCACTCATACGTGCCGAATGCGTCGCCGAAATCATAGACCGCGGCAAAATCCGCCTCGCGGTCGCCCGGCTGCGTGACCAGCAGGCCGACCTCGACGAGCGTGAACACAATGCGCCCGAAGTCGTCGGTGCGCGTGACGCCCCAGTGGCCGAGGACCGAAGGCGCGAGGAGTCCGAACTGCGCGCGGGCGAAATCGCGGCAGGCCCACGCCAGCTCGCCCCCGCTGACGTGCCGGCGGACCTCGAGGCGGGACTGCATGTACTCGATCGCCGCCAGCACGAAGAGGTACGCGCGCTCGTGGTACGAGCCGCCGCGCGCACGGATGCGGGCCAGGATGTCGTCCGCGAACTGGAGCTCGTTCATCGACGCCCTGCTGCGGCGACTGCCGGCTGGTAGAGGGGGAATTCCGCGCTGAGCTCCTCGACCTCTCTCCGGATCGCCGCGAGGGTATCATCGTCGGGCGAGGTGAGGGCGCGATCGATGAGCCCGGCGATCAGCTCCATCTCCGCCGTCCCCATCCCGCGAGTGGTGAGCGCCGGCGTGCCGATCCGTATGCCGCTGGTGACGAACGGTGACTGCGGGTCGTCGGGAATCGTGTTCTTGTTCACCGTGATGCCGGCGCGGCCCAGTACCTGCTCGGCCACCTTGCCGGTGAGGTTCTTGGGGCGCAGGTCCACCAGCATCAGGTGAGTATCGGTGCCGCCCGATACGATCGCGAAGCCGCGCTCCACCAGCGCGCCGGCGAGCGCCCGCGCGTTCGCGACCACGGCAGCGGCGTAGACGCGGAAGTCGTCGGTCAGCGCCTCGCCGAAGGCCACCGCCTTGGCAGCGATCACATGCTCCAGCGGGCCGCCCTGGGTCCCCGGGAAGACCGAGCGATCCACCGCCTTTGCCAGGTCGGCCCGACAAAGGATGAGCCCGCCGCGCGGGCCGCGCAGTGTCTTGTGCGTGGTGCTCGTCACGATCGCCGAGTGGGGCACCGGTGACGGGTGGACGCCTCCGGCGACGAGGCCGGCGAAGTGGGCCATGTCCACCAGCATGACGGCATCCACCTCGTCGGCGATCGTGCGAAAGGCGGCGAAGTCGATGATGCGCGAGTAGGCGCTGCCGCCGGCGATGATGAGCTTCGGCCGTTCGCGCCGGGCCTGATCCCGCACCGCATCGTAGTCGATCAGGCCGGTCGCCGGATCCACACCGTAGTGCACTGCCCGCCAGATGACACCGCTGTGATTCACCGCCGCGCCATGCGACAGGTGCCCGCCGTGCGGGAGCGACATTCCCATCAGGAGCTCGCCCGGCTTCAGCACCGCCATGAAAGCGGCGAAATTCGCCTGCGCGCCCGAGTGGGGCTGCACGTTGGCGTGCTCGGCCTGGAAGAGCTGCTTCAGGCGGTCGATCGCGAGCTGCTCGATCTGATCCACCACCTCACACCCGCCGTAATACCGCTTGCCCGGATATCCCTCGGCGTACTTGTTGGTGAGCGGGGTGCCCATCGCATCGATGACGGCGCGGCTGGCGAAATTCTCGCTGGCGATCATCTCCAGTCCGTGCCGCTGGCGCGCCAGCTCCGCGTTGATGAGCCGGGCGACGGTCGGGTCCACCTTCCGGAGCGGCGCGTTGTGATCGAGCATCAGGCCGGCACCTCATCGATCTTCGCGACCCGAGCGGCGTGGCGCCCACCCTCGAAGGCGGTCGCGAGCCAGGTGCGGAGGATGGTCACGGCATCGTCCGCGCTGACGAAGCGCGCGGGGAGGATCAGGATGTTGGCGTCGTTGTGCTGGCGGGACAGGCGGGCGATATCGTCATTCCAGACTACGGCCCCTCGTACCCCCGAATGTCGATTGGCCGCGTAGGACATGCCGAGCCCCGTCCCGCATATCAGCACCCCGCGCTGAGCAGCGCCGTTGCCCACCCGGTCGGCAACGGCATGCGCGTAGTCGGGATAGTCGGTCGACGCGGTCGAGTCGGTGCCGAGATCGAGGGGCTCGAACCCCAGCGCCCGCAGCTCGGTCACGAGCCGCTGCTTGAGTTCGAACCCCGCATGATCGGATGCGATGGGAAGTACTTCGGGCATGGACTAATGTAGGACATCGGCCCTCCATCCCGAAAGGGCGCGCCGGCCGGCGTTCGTGCTACGGCCGGCTTCCCATCCACATCTTGTCAAGCCCATTGACAGCGGCGATCCGCTGCTCTGCGAGCCGGTCCGCGGCCTGGAAGGTCGGAATCCCGTCCCGCCGCGCGATCTCGAAGATCCGCGTCAGCGTATCGTAGATCTCGCCGGCCTTCTTCTTCGAACGCTCCTCCGGCCAGTGGTGGAGCTCGCCGTAGACGTTGATCACGCCGCCGCCGTTGATGACATAATCGGGCGCGTAGGTGATTCCCTTCTCTTCCAGCAGGTGGCCGTGGCGCTCCTCCGCCAGCTGGTTGTTGGCGCCGCCGGCGATGATCTCGACCTTGAGGCGCTTCAGCGTATCGTCATTGACGGTGGCGCCGAGGGCGCAGGGGGCGTAGATGTCGGCCTTCTGATCGTAGATCGCGTCGGGCGCCACCGCCCGCGCGCCGAACTCCTCGACGGCGCGCTTCACCTTCTCCGCGTCGATATCGGTCACGATCAGCTTCGCGCCCTCGGCGTGGAGATGGCGGGAGAGGTAGTAGGCGACCTTGCCGCAGCCCTGCACCGCGATCGTCTTGCCGGCGAGACTGTCACTGTTCCAGCGGGCGTGCGCCGTCGCCTTCATCCCCATGTAGACGCCGTACGCCGTGATCGGCGAAGGGTCGCCGGACATTCCCATGAGCCCCGCGACGTGATTGGTCTCGAGCCGCACGAACTCCATGTCGGCCGGGCTCGTCCCCACGTCCTCGGCGGTGATGTAGCGGCCGTTCAGCGTCTCGATGAAGCGGCCATGGGCGCGGAAGAGGGCCTCCCGGTCGGTTCGCTTGTTGTCGCCGATGATGACGGACTTGCCGCCGCCGAGGTTGAGCCCGGCGACCGCCGACTTGTAGGTCATGCCGCGCGCCAGCCGCAGCGCATCGGTCACCGCGTCGTCGGTGCTGGCGTACTTCCAGAACCGCGTGCCGCCGAGCGCGGGGCCGAGCGTCGTGTCGTGGATCGCGATGATGCCCACGTAGCCGCACGAGGGATCATTGCCGAGAACGATCTGTTCGTGTCCCAGCGACTGCATGACGGCAAAAGTGTCCATCAGTACGACTCCCGTTGAGGCTGAGGGTTACCTGGCTGCGTATTCGTAGAAGCCGCGGCCGGTCTTGCGACCGAGATAGCCGGCGGCCACCATCTTTCGAAGGAGCGGCGCGGGCCGGTACTTGTCGTCGCCCAGGCCGCGGTGGAGCACTTCGAGGATCGCGAGACAGACGTCGAGCCCGATGAAGTCCGCCAGGGTGAGCGGCCCCATCGGGTGCGCCATTCCCAGCTTCATCACGGTGTCGATCGCCTCCGGCGTCGCCACGCCTTCCATGACGCAGAAGATCGCCTCGTTGATCATCGGCATCAGCACGCGGTTGGCGACGAACCCCGGATAGTCGTTGACCTCGACCGGTGTCTTGCCGAGCGCCCGTGCCATCTCCATGACCGTGGCCGCCGTCTCGTCGCTCGTCGCATGCCCCCGGATCACCTCCACCAGCTGCATCACCGGCACCGGATTCATGAAGTGCATGCCGATCACCTGCGCGGGCCGCTTCGTCCGGGCGGCGATCTCGGTGATCGAGATGGAGCTGGTATTGGTCGCGAGGATCGCCTCCGGAGGGGCCACGCGGTCGAGGGTCTCGAAGATCGAGAACTTCACTGCCGGGTTCTCGCTCGCGGCCTCGACGACGATGGACGCGCCCGCCGCGGCGTCGAGCGTCGTGGCCGTCGTGATCCGGCCAAGGATGGTGTCGCTCGCACCCGCGGGAAGCGCGCCCTTCTTCACCTGGCGCTCGACGTTGCCGCGGATCGTGGAGGTCGCGCGCTCCAGCGCGCCGGTGGCGGTGTCGATGAGCGTCACGTCCCACTCGTGCTGCGCGAAGACGTGAGCGATGCCGTTGCCCATCGTGCCTGCGCCGATCACTGCTGCCCGCTTCATGTCGTGTCCTTTCGCATCCAGCGCGCCGCGATGAGCGTCGCCGCCAGAATCGCGATCGTGGCCGTGAGCCCGCCCTCGGGGCCGAACGATCCGCCCGTCAGCCAGGCCGGGCTGCCGGCGTGATGGTCGATGAATGGTATGGCAACGGGCATCCCGCTCACCGGGGCGTCGGCCCCCGCCAGCGTGGCGTTCCAGCCGAGGTGGGCACCGAACGCGGTCCAGATGCCCCCCGGCGCGAAGAAGGCGACACCGAGCAGGACACCGGCCAGGGCGATGTTCGCGAGGCCGAAGGGGGTGACGTGGGGATTTTTCGCATGGACCAGGGCGAAGACGAGCGCGAGCCCAACGATGGCCCCCCAGCGACCGAACGCCGCCGCGAGGAGGACGATCGGGAGCCCGCGGAATGCTACTTCCTCGCTCAGCGCCGGCGCGGCGAGCGCGCCGAGAGTGAGCATCACCTTGCCGCCATAGTCGACGAGGGTCCCGCGATCCGACGACCAGCCGCCGCCCGCCGGCAGGGCCAGGAGGAGCGCGACGAGTGCCGCGGCCACCCCCAGCAGCATCCCGCGCCCGAACCCGCGCACACCCCGGGTCCGCCAGCGCAGATCGGTCGCCGAGAGCTTCAGCACCCGCACGCCGATGAGCCAGGTCGCGAGCGCGAAACCGAAGAGTTGCGAGAGTCCGGCGGCGACGAGGTACCGCCCGCCCACTGCATTGGCACCGATGGTGCCCGCCATGATGCTGCCGAAGCGGACGACCGAGTATGCCGAGTAGAAGAGGACCGTGAAGGCGAAGCCGAGGAGCAGGAAGGCGATCGTCCAGCCGATCGCCCGAAGTCCCGTGAGCGGCTCCCGCACCACGGCAGCCGCCGTCAAGCGCGGGGACGCAGTCTGGGAGTCGCGATCAGGATGATCGCGGCAGCGAGCCCGATCTTGAGGAGATCACCGGTGAAGAA
>JBLMWC010000146.1:0-2732 GCA_050257015.1 Bacillota bacterium
AGACCGGGCAGCGCGGCGCCGCAGGCGCCGGCCGCGAGCTGCTGGACGAAACCGCGACGTTCCATGGGTGCTCCCGGAATGCGTGAGCTACCAGATTGCGTCGTCGCTTCGCTCCTCGCAATGACCCCCCGACGCGTCATTGCGAGGCCCCGGAGGGGCCGCGGCAATCCGGTAGCTCATGGCGCAACCCCGCTCATGCCCGGGCATGACGCATGAGCCACCAGATTGCTTCGTCGCTCCGCTCCTCGCAATGACGCGTCCGCGGCCCCCCGCCTACGGCAGATACCTCCCCCGATGTACGTGATTCATCGCCAGCGCCGTCACCAGCGTCGTGAGGGCGACGATGGCGGAGTGCTCCCGCGCCGCCGGATAGCCGAGCCGGAGCTGCGCCGCCCGTTCGGTGAGATGCCGCACCAGCGGCCGCGTCCGCTCGGGGAAATGCCCGGTCCAGCGGTACACGTTGGCCATCAGCTCGGTCTCGAACTGCGCGATGAGATCGCTCGCCGTCCGGAGTCCCGCGACCTCCGCGTCGGGATCGTCGAGATCCTCGAAGATCGCCTTGAGCGCGCCGTCGAGGCCGGGCGGAAGATCGATCTGCTCTGCGGCCGCCGACCCGTAGAACTGCTCGATCGAGTACTCGAGCTCGCCCACGTCCTCGTCGAGCTCGTCGTCGGTGACCAGCGGCTCCGCGTCGCCCAGTTCCGCGACGACGCGCGCGCAGTACTCGAGCTTGGCGCACGCGATCGGCCACCCGCCGTACTCCGCGCGCCAGTCGAGTCCCGGCGTCATCCACACCGCGAAGGTCTCCGCCCAGTCCTCGTCCGGATGCTTCTGGGCGTACCACCCCGGAAGGTGACGTACGTACCGGCGGCTGAACGGCTCCGGGTGATACTCTTCCTCGTACGGCTGGGTGATCGACCCGAAGAGCTTGACCCACTCCTCGCGCTCGTAGAGACGATAGGCATAATTCATCACATGCCCCATCTCGTGCCTGAGATACCGCAGGATGTCGGCGCGGTTGAACCCCTCGACATGCCCGATGCGCTCCGCCTGGAGGGCGGTGAGGTCGGCGCGCGCGAGATAGAAGGGGATGGCGATCGCCGTCGTCTCGAACGGCACGCCCCACTCGGTCGAGAGGTAGACCCGCGGCCGGAGACGGCGGATCCCGGCGCGGTCGAGCTCGCTCGTGAACTCGGCCACGATCGGCTCCAGCCGGGTCCCCTCGATCTGGAGACCCATGTCCCTGATCGGCGTGGACCAGAGGTTGGTCTCGTGAAAGCGCGTGGTCTCGGTCATTCCGGCGGCCTCGGCGAGCGTTCCCGCAAACATACACCGGGCCGGCGCCGGGCCCATCGCCCGCTCCTGGCGGCCGCGGCCGGGGCCCTTCTGGCGGCCGCTCAGCCCGTCCGGGCTCCCGCCCAGTCGCCCGCCGACCGTGCGAGCCTCGAGCAGTTCCGCGAGGCGCTCGCCGGCGTCACCGACACCGCCTCGCTCGACGCGTCCCTCCGGGTCCAGCCTGCGGCATCCGACACCGTCTCCCTCGCGCTCGCGCGCCTCCGCCGCGGATTCGTCGAGCTCCGGCTGGCCGAGCTGGGCAACGCCCGCCGCTACGACCGTGCCGACGCGGCGTTCCGCGAGGCGACGCGACTCGAACCGGAGTGGCCCTGGCCGTATCTCGGCCGCGCCCTCGCGAAGTACGGGATCGCCGAGGTGCGCCGCGCCGAGCCGCTCGAGCTCGGCACCCAGGTCGGATACGGTGCGCTGGACGACGCGGTCAAGGCGCTCACCGACGCGCTCGCCCGCGATCCCGGCTTCGAGCCCGCGCTCGCGGCCCTCGGCCGGATCTCCGAGCGGTTCACGCGGCCCGACTTCTGGCAGCGCTCGCTCGCGGCCGTTCGATCGGCCGATGCCGCGGCCCGCGCCAACCCCGACGTGCTGCTCGCGCTCGGCCGCATGGAGCGCGCGGCGGGGAGCCCCGACTCCGCCGCCGCCGCCTTCGAGGCCTACCTGGCCCGCGGCGGGCGCCACGGGCTCGGGCTCCTCGAGCTCGCCCGCACCCGCCTCGCGCATCACCTGCCCGGCGGCGACTCCGCCTACTACGCCGGCGCCGCCGATGACGACACCTTGAGCGTGCGCGGCTACCGGAACGACATCGCCGTCATGCTCGCCGACAGCCAGCTCGCGGGGTTCGACTCGGCGCGCGGCGAGGGACGCGCCGAATTCCTCCGCCGCTTCTGGTCCGACCGCGACCGGCTCGAGCTCCGCTCACCCGGCGAGCGGCTGCCGGAGCACTACCGCCGCCTCGACTACGCGCGGAAGAACTTCGGCCTCACCGTGAACCGGCGCTTCTATCCGATCGGCTGCGTCTACCGCTCGGGCAGCATGGACTTCGACGACCGCGGCATCATCTACATCCGTCAGGGCGAGCCCACGGTGCGGCTCCGCACCTATCTCTTCCAGATCATGCCGAACGAGTCGTGGCGCTACGACCGCGCCGACGGCAACCTGCTCTTCCATTTCGGTGCGCCCGGCGTCCCCGACGACTACCGGCTCTTCTCCAGCGTCCTCGAGTTGTTCGGCGCGTGCCGGCCCGACACGCGTGACCTGACGGAGACGCTCGCCGTGACCGCGTCCGACATGTACCTCTCGCGCCAGACGCTGAGCCCGATGTACGCCAAGCTCGGTCTCTGGACCGGCACCATCGCCGGCGGCCGGCTCGCGCAGGAGGAGGC
>JBLMWC010000147.1:0-7274 GCA_050257015.1 Bacillota bacterium
GCGGTGGCGACGCTGACCCAGGAGCTGATGGGCCTCCTCGCGCAGCTCAAGCGCGACGTCCCGTTCTTCAGCGGCCGCTACAAGGGCCACATGATCTTCGAGCAGACGATCGCCTCGCAGATCGGCTACTTCGCGGCGATGCTCTACAACCCCAACAACGTCTCCGCCGAAGCGTCGCCGGTGACGACACGGCTGGAGATCGAGGTCGCGCGGCAGCTGGCCCGTATGGTGGGCTACGACCCCGACCAGGCGTGGGGGCATCTCACCTCCGGCGGCACCGTCGCCAACTTCGAGGCGCTCTGGATCGCGCGCAACATCCACTACCTGCCGGTGGCAGCCGCCGGCGCCGCGGCGGAGCTGGGCCTCAGGCTCGACGTGCGGACCCCCGATGGCGCGACCGCGCCGGTCCGCGAGCTTCCCCTCTGGGCGCTCCTCAACATCGATGCCGGCGCCGCGCTCGATCTCTGGCAGGATCTCTGGAGCGCGGCGCCCGCCGCCGACGTCCGTCAGGCAGTGGAGCGCCATTCGCTCTCGGCCGTCGGCTACCAGGACTACAGTCTCCGGCTCGCCGCGAGCTATGGCGACCCGCTGCCGGCCGCGGTCGTGCTCGTCGCCGCCACCGCGCACTACTCGTGGGAGAAGATCGTACGCGCGCTCGGCATCGGCGCCAACCAGCTCCGGTTCGTGCCGGTGGATGCTTCGTGCCGCACCGATCCCGACGCGCTCTGGGAACGGTTGCAGAGCTTCGCGGCCCGGCGGACGCCGGTGATCGCCTGCGTCAGCGTCTGCGGCACGACCGAAGAGAGTGCCGTGGACCGCCTGGACCAGGTGCTCCAGGTGCGGGAGCGGGCGCGCACCGAGCTGGGGATGGCGTTCCATCTGCACTCGGATGCGTGCTACGGCGGCTATGCCGCTGCCGTCACCTGGCGCGCCGACGGGACCCGGCGAACCGCCGCCGAAGTGCGCACCGCGACCGGCACCAGCTGGCCCAGCGACGACTGGATGCGGGCGATGACGGCGCTCGCCGGCGCCGACTCGGTTACCATCGACCCCCACAAGCTCGGCTACGTCCCCTATCCCGCGGGCGCCTTCCTCCTGCGCGACCGCCGCGCGCGCGATCTCGTCGCCATCGATCCGCCGTACCTCACCCCGCCGTCCCAGTCGACGAGCGACGCAGGGTCCGGCCAGGAGCTGTTCCTCGGCCGATTCATCTTCGAGGGCTCGAAGCCGGGCGCCGCAGCTGCCGCGGTCTGGCTGAGCCACAAGGTGCTCCCGCTCGACGAGCGCGGATACGGCTATCTGATCGAGCGCACCGTAATCGGCGCGCGCCGGCTCCACGCGGCGCTCGCCGCGGCGAAGCTCGGCGGGTTCGACGTCGTGGTGCTGCCCGAGCCGGACATCAACATCGTCTGCTTCATCGTGCGTCACCCGCAGCTCGCCACGCTCACCGGGCTCAACGCCCTGAACGAGGCGGTGTACGCGCGCATGAGCCACACGCGCGACAACCAGCCGCCGGAGTACATCATCACCCGCACGCGGCTGCGGACCCCGATGTACGACGGCGCGATCGCGCCGATCCTCGAGGCGCTGGGATCGGGCACCGTCGAGGAGTGGGCGTCCGACTCGGACGGGCTCGTGGTGCTCCGCTCCACCGTCATGGATCCGTTCCTCGCGTCCCCCACCGGCGGCGTCGACCACGTCACGGGGTTCGTGGACGCGCTGGGGCGCGCCTGCGCGGGCGCGTTCGCCGAGCTCAGGGCCGGCGACTGATCTCGAGCAGCCACCCCTTCCCCGGCGCGATCCGAAGCGGCTCTCCCGGCTTCAGCTCGAGCGCCGGCTGGAACCCGTCGATCGCGCGCGCCGCGACCCGGGCCGCCGACGCCGGAATGCCGACGGCGCGCCAGTCGATCGTGAGCGGCACCGCGACGGTGTCCGCCGCCCAGCTCGCCACCGCCACCAGGGCGCGGTTCTTCCGCAGGTATGTCGTCGCGAGCACGTCCGCCCGCGCCGTCTTCACCGGAGCCGACGCGACCCACCACCCGACCATCCGGCTGTCGGCGAGGCCGAAGGCGTCCCACGCCTTCCAGAGCTCGCGCGGGTCGCCGCCGGTCCACGGGAGGCGGTTCGTCATGCCGAAGACCATCCCGCGCCAGGGATTCCCGCCGCCCTCCAGCATCTCACCCATCAGCCCGAACGGAATGCCCGAGATCTCGACCAGCCAGTAGTCGGGCGGCGAGTTGTAGTCGAAGTACTCCCCGAACCAGAGGCGGTCGATGTACGGGAAATGCTCGAGGTAGAGGTTGGCGCTGCTCGCGAATCCGTCGTTCGGATTGAACTGGTTGGCCGAGTGCAGATCGATCCGCTCGCCGGGCCCGCCGCGCGACGCGAGGACCCGCCGGACCCGCTGCATCGTCGTGCGGTCGAAGGCCACGTCGTCCAGGTAGAGGCCGTCGATGCCCTCGTGGTCCACCAGCCACTGCAGCCCCTCGATGTAGAAGTTGTGCCAGCGTGAAATTCCGCTCGTCACCAGCGCGATGTCGTGGATCTCCGGCACCACCCATCCCGGGATGTAGTCGTCGCCCACATGCTCCTGGAGCCAGGAATGTCCGCCGCCGGGCCCTGCAGCGAAAACCTCGTGGCCCAGGCTGCGCAGCACCCAGAACTCGGGGGCGTGATTGGTGAGCTCGCGAACGGTGTAGTAGATCTTGAGCCGCATCCCCGCCGCGTGAACCGAGTCGGCGTACCGCTTCATCTCCGCCGGCCGGAGGAACGGGTAGTTGATGAACGGATTGACCGGCGTCGCATGATGGACGTTGATCACGTTCGCGCCGAGCGCGCGGATGCTGTCCACCGGCGCGTAGCGGTGGAAGTAGCGTGAGCTGAAGTGCGTGCGCGGATCGAGTGTGTGGAACGGGGTGACGAGCAGGCGCAGATTGAAGTAGAGGGTGTCGCCCGGCGCGATGGCTCGGGCGCCGCCGTAGCACGCGGCCCGGTACACCGCCCGCTCGGTGCGGAAGTGGCACCCGCCCTTCCCGTCGTTCTGCCACGACTCGGGCATCACCAGCGGGCGGAGCTGGTAGAAGTTGGTGTTGAGCGGGCGGATGTAGTGCTGGTCCTTGAGGGTGAACTGGAGCCCGGCATTCACGTCGCCGATCCACGCGGCGTCCTGGTTCCGCTTGACGTTCCACGTCCAGTCGTACGTTTCCGGGGCGCGCCCACCCTTCCGGTTGAGTCCCATGAAGTAGCGCGCCACGTCCCGCCGGAACGGGATCTCGAGCCGGAGATCGCGCAGCGCCGTGGGCGCGCTCGCGGTCACGGCGATCGTGTACTCGATGTTGCCGTCGAAATCGAGCTGGGCCCGCGTGCTCATCCTGAGCGCGCCCGCCTCGTTGGACGCGCTCCAGAGCACCGCCCCCGGGAGCTGCCGGGTGACCTGGACGCCGAGGCCGCGCCACCCGAGCTGGCGGCCCGACGAATCCTGGGCGATGAAGGCGATCGGCGCGGCGAGAAGCGGCCGTCCCCGGCGGCCCACACCGGTCATCTCTTCGGTGAAGTAGCTGGTGATCTGTGCCGGCAGGCCGGTCGGTGCAAGCGAGATGTCGCGGCCCAGAATTCGAATGGTATGCCCGAGTACGAGGACCGGTGCGTACGGCGGGACCAGCGTCGTGTCCAGGCGCAGGCGTGAATCGAGCCAGCGAAGCCGCGACAGCCTCCACGGCTCATCGTCGCCGTGATTCGGGATGACATCGGCACCGACGGTGAGACGCACCGGCAGCGTGACGGGCGCCTTGCCGGGCGCGCTGACGGTGGCCGTTCCGGCGTAGACTCCCGGCACGGCGCCCTCCGGGATCATCACGCCCGCCCACAGCGCCTGCACTTTCCCGGCGGGAACCGCGAGGCGACGCGCAAAGGCGTGCCCCTCCCAGTCCACGCCGCCGGTCATGAAGGAACGGAAGGCCGACCGGGGGATGACCGCGTCGCCGTTTCTGAGCTCGCCGAACGTGAGGGCGACGCTGTCGAGCGCCTGTCGCGCCCAGACGCCGATCTGGAACGAGTAGAACTCGCCGCGTTGCGCCTCCCCGGTGATCGGACGATTGGCGCCGGTTGTGATCCAGCGCGAGGGGAGATCATCCGTCATGCGGATGGCGCGGGTGCGATCCTCCGGGAAGAGAAGGAACGCGGCACCGGCATGCGCAGCGCGGACGGAATCGGTTTCCGCCGCCGTCGCGATGATCTCCATCGGGTCCATGCGGTTCATCGAATCGACCGCCTGCATCGCCACTACCCGCGCCTCGGGCAGCGAGTGCCAGCGCGGGAGCCGCTCCGGGCCGGCCGCGAGCCCGCTTCGGATGATCCACTCGGCGACGGCCGTCGAGTCGGGCTTCTGGTAGGTGATCTTCGGGTAGTTCGAGCGGACGCTGCCCTGGTACGGCAGGTAGTACACGAAGTACTCGCCGGGGCCCGCGCTCGGCTCGAAGGCGAGATCGCCGTACTCGCGATTGATCGCGAGCGGCAGCAGATTGGTGACGCGCTCGCCTCCGGCGGTCCGGACGATGATGCGCTTGAGCTCCGGATGCCGGTCCCGCCGCCGCCACGGGATATGCGCCCGGACCGCCGCTGCGGCAGCATCGACCCGGAGCACGACGCGCTGGTTTCCGAGCGAGTCGGCGGGCCACGACCCGACGCCGTACGCCGGCTGCTGCGCGAGCGCGGGGCGTCCCGTGACACCGGCGATGAACACGATTCCGAACAGCAGCCGCACCGGCAGGTGGTGAGGTATCATCAGGGTAATCTAAGTATGACACCGCCAGGTCCCGGCACCCGTACGGCCGGACTGTCCGCCTGATCGGATTCCATCGTACATCGGATCGAGGAGCCGAGTGATGCCGTTGAGCCTGAGGTACGCCGCCCCCTGCGTGCTCCTCCTCCTCGCGCCGCCCGCGCTGGGCGCGCAGCAGCCACGCGGACCCGACCGGACGGCCCTGCAGCGGATCCTCGTGGCGGAGGATGCGCGCGGTCACGGCTCCGACGGGCTGGCTCCACTGCTCGACGCGCTGCAGAATCCCGATACCCTGCTCCGGCGCGTCGCGGTACGCGGGCTGGGGCGACTCCAGCGGCCCGAGCTGGGGCTGCGTCTCGTCGCATCGCTCGCCGATACCGCTCCCGCCGTCCGCGCCGAGGCGGCGAACGGCATCGCGCAATCACTCAAGCGGGTGCGGCGGGGCACCGCGGCGGATTCGGGCCAGCTGACGGTCGCCGGCGCCGGCCGCGCGCTGGCTGACGCGCTGGCGGCGGAACGCGACCCGGACGCCGCGGCGGCGATGGCGCAATCGCTTGGGCGACTTCCCTTCGCCGACAGCACGGCAGCGCGGAGCGCCGAGCGCGCGGTCCGGGCGCGCGTCGCTGCGGCTCCATCGTACGGCGCGGTGCACGGGCTCTACACGCTGGCGCTCGCGCGGCGGCTCACCGGCACGATCTCGCCCGAGAGCGTGGCGCTGCTCCGCACCATTGCACGGACGGCTCAGGCCGCCCCGGTCAGGCGCCTGGCGATGCTCACCCTGGCGGTCGCCGGCGGACTCGACAGCGCGACGACGATGGCGGCGAGCACCGACGCCGACGAGCAGGTGCGGCGGCTCGCACTGCGCGGGGTGCGATCGCTCGGACCGGAGGCGCGGGGTGCGCTCGTGCGCCGCGCCTTCGCCGATCCCGGCGTGATCGTGCGCGTGGATGCGGTCGCCGCCGCCCGCGCGGGAACCGCCGCGCCGGACTGCCGGGACATCATCGCCGCGACCGGCGACCGGCATCCGTACGTCGCGCTCACCGCAATCGACTCGCTCGGCGCCCCGTGCGCCGACAGCGCGGCTGCGGCGCAAACGCTGGTGCGCATCATTCGACGACCGCGCGCCGGTCTCCCCGATCATGCGTGGCAGGCGCCGGCCCACGCGCTCCGGGCGCTCGCCCACGTCGCACCCGGCGTGGCCGTACCACTCGCCGCGCGGGCGGCGGCCTCACCCCGCTGGCAGGAGCGCGTCTACGCCGCCCGCTCCGCCGCCATCACCGACGATCGGCCGCTGCTCTTCCGCGTCGCCGGCGACGGCAACGCGAACGTTCGCGAGGCCGCCGTCATCGGCCTCTCCCGGCGTGTGCAGCACGCCGCCGACACCACCTATCTGGCGGTGCTCCGCTCCGCGGGCCATCAGGCAGTGCTGGCTGCCGCGGAGGCGCTGGCCGGGACGCCGGACACCGCCACCGTCCTCCCCGCCGTGCTGGCCGCGCTCGACCGCCTGACCGCCGCGCGGAGCGAGAACGCACGCGATCCGCGGCTGGCTCTTCTGGCCCGCATCGGTGAGCTGGGGAGCGCCGCCACCGCCCCGCGCCTCGAACGGTACGTCGCCGACTTCGACACCACCATCGCGACGACGGCGGCGAACCTCATCTCCAGGTGGACGGGCCGCGCCGTCGAGCCCCGCCCCGCACCGCTCCCCATCCGGAGCGAGCCGCTGGCAGCGATGTTCCTGGCGAAGGATGTGCGGTTCCGGGTGACGATGGCGAAGACGAGTGGCGGGGGAACGTTCGTGGTGCGGCTCTTCACCGGCGAGGCGCCGGCAACGTCAGCGCACCTCGTGCGCCTCGCACGCGCCGGGTATTACAACGGCCTCGCCCTCCACCGGGTCGAGCCGAACTTCGTCGTCCAGGGCGGCGGGCCCGGCGAGACCGAGTACATCGGCGACACCGTCTTCATGCGCGACGAGCTGGGCCGCCGCACTCATGCGCGCGGCACGCTCGGGATCTCCTCGCGCGGACGGGACACCGGCGACGCCCAGTGGTTCATCAACCTCGCCGACAATCCGCTCCTCGACCACGAGTACACCGTCTTCGGCGAGATCGTGACCGGACGCGCCGTCGCCGAGCGGATCCTCGAGGGCGACCGGATCGCCCGGGTGGAAGTGCTGGGCGCGCCCTGAGGTCTACTGGGCCTGCGCGAGGCGCATGAACTCGTCACGGGTCCGGGGATCGTCGCGAAAGCCACCGCGCAGCGCGCTGGTGACGGTGCGGCTGTTCTGCTTCTCCACCCCGCGCATCATCATGCAGAAGTGCGCCGCCTCGATCACCACGCCGACCCCCTGCGGCTCCAGGATCTCCATCAGCGCGTCGGCGATCTGATCGGTCAGCCGCTCCTGCACCTGGAGCCGCCGCGCAAAGACATCCACCACCCGCGCCACCTTCGAGAGCCCCACGATCCGGCCGTTGGGGATGTAGGCGACGTGGGCCCG
>JBLMWC010000148.1:0-30713 GCA_050257015.1 Bacillota bacterium
TCGCGCGTGAGCTGATGCGCTGGGTCCGCCTCTTCTTCCGCGCATTCGGGTGGCTGCTCACGCCGTTCATGGCGTGGGCAGCTTCGTTTTTCGGATGCGTCGCGGGGGAGATCCTGGCGGCCCGCCTGCATGACCCCCAGAAGGGTCTCATCCTGTCCGCAATCTGCGGCGCCGTGGCAGGATTCGTGACACTGATGCTGTGGCTCCGGCTGCTCCGCCGATCCCGCGCGATCCGCGATGCCCTCGCGGTGACGGAAGACGGAACCCCCGACACCGCCTCGATCGCCGAGCCGACGACGCTCGACCCGGAGGCGCCTGCCGGGGCGCCGCGGTGAGGCGGGCGCTGGCGGCTGGCGCAGTCATTGCAGCGGTGGCGTGCGGCTCCGGGCGCGCGCCCGAACGCGCCGCCGTGGATTCGACCGGCAGCAGTGCTCCCGAGCCCCCCGATTCACTGGTTGCGACGGGCCCCCAGGGCGTGGAGATCTGGTTCACCCTCGCACGCACCGACCGCGGTACCGACGGCACCCGCTGTGTGGACCGCGCCGTCGAGATCAGAACCGGCGGCAATCACATTCCCGTTCCGCTGCTGTACACCGAGGAGGCACCGCGATTCGTGAACGACACGACGCTCGAGGCGGTGCTCTATCGCGCCTGCCGTCCCCTCGATCGCTACCGCGTCGACCTGCGCACCGGCCAGCCCACGCCGGTCCGACCCGGGTGAGGGGCCGGATGCGGAGCGTCGTCCTGGCCGGCGCCCTCGTTGCGGCGCTGCCCGCTGCCGCCCCGTCACAGGGTCCCGCCTTCCACGTCGGCCGCCTCTTCAACGACGGCGGCTGGACGACGTTCGGCATCAGCTGGGCCCAGCGGCCGCTGGGCCCGCTCGAGCTCGCACTGGGGGGCACGATGCTCCGCGGCGATGGCGCATCGACCGCCCGGCTCTGGGGCGCCGATGCCGAGCTGTCGCTCTTCCGCGGGGGGCGGCCCGGCGCCTATGCCGTCGGCGGCGTCTCCGGCGGCTTCGGCACCGGCGGCGCCGAATCGTGGTGGCGTTCGTGGTCGGCCGGCGTCGGCTACGAGCTCATCCCTCTGCCGTTCCTCTCGCTGGGCATCGAAGGCCGCTATCGCGGCTTCGGCGCCCGGGCCCGCTCCGGGCTCGAGCTGTCGTTCCGGATCGGCGCGAACCTGGGCGGCGGGTCGGTGCGCCCGAGGTCCGTTGCCGCCGACACCGCACCGTCGGCCGGCGAGCCCGCGAGTGTCACTCCGACATCGCTGACCCGCTCGGACGCGCAGCGCCTGCTCGACGGCGTCATTGCGACGGCCGACTCCGCCATCGGGACCCGCTACCGCTACGGAGGCACCGGGGAGGACGGCCGCGGATTCGACTGTTCCGGCCTGATCCAGTACGCCTATGCGCGGCACGGCATCACGCTGCCGCGCACCAGCACCGAGCAGGCGACGCAGGGTCGGGCCATCGAGCGTTCCCTCTCCGCACTCCAGCCGGGCGACCTGCTGACGTTCTCGAGCAGCGGGCGCGGCGTCACCCACGTCGGGCTCTACGTCGGCAACGGCCGCTTCATCCACAGCGCGAGCACTGGTGTGCAGACCAGCACGCTCAGCGCCGACGATCCCTACGGCAAGTGGTGGTACGCGCGCTGGGTTGGCGTGCGCCGGATCGTCGAGGGCGCGGCCTAGTGCGGATCCTCAGCGCTGCCGATGCCGCCTCGGCAGTCCGGTCGGAACAGCGGGTCTTCATCCATTCAGTCGCGGCGGCACCCCAGCAGCTCATCGCGGCGCTCACCGCCCGCGCACCCGAGCTTCGCGACGTCGAGCTCGTCCATCTCCATACCGAGGGTCCGGCCCCATACGCCGAGCCTTCGCTGCGCGAGAGCTTCCGCACCAACGCACTGTTCGTCGGGGCCAACGTCCGCTCCGCGGTCGCCTCGGGCGAGGCCGACTACACGCCGGTCTTCCTGAGCGAGGTCCCGGCGCTCTTCCGCCGCCGCATTCTCCCCCTCGACGTCGCGCTCATCCAGGTCTCGCCGCCCGATGGACACGGCTTCTGCACGCTCGGCGTCTCCGTCGATGTCAGCCGGGCGGCGGTGGAAGCGGCCCCGCTCGTCGTGGCGGAGATCAATCCCCGGATGCCGCGCACCCACGGAGACGGCCTGGTCCACGTTCGGGATATCGACATCGGCGTGGAGGTGGATTATCCGATCGCCGAACACGCTCCCGTCGCCCTCACCGAGACGGAGCGGGCGATCGGCCTTCACGTCGCGAGCCTGGTGGAGAACGGGGCCACCCTTCAGATGGGAATCGGGTCGGTACCCGATGCCGTCCTGGCGGCACTCGCCGGCCACCGCGACCTCGGCGTGCACACGGAGATGTTCTCGGACGGGGTGATCGATCTCGTGGAGCGCGGCGTCATCACCGGCGCGTGCAAACGGAGCCATCCGGGGAAGCTGGTGGCGGCATTCCTCCTGGGCAGCCGGCGCCTCTATGACTTCGTGGACGACAATCCGCAGGTCGTGATGCTCAGCGTGGACTATGTGAACGATACGGCCACGATCCGCCGGAATCCGCGCGTGACGGCGATCAACAGCGCGATCGAGATCGATCTCACCGGCCAGGTCGTCGCCGACTCGATCGGCACCCGCCAGTACTCCGGTGTCGGTGGCCAGATGGATTTCATCCGCGGCGCCGCGCTCTCCCAGGACGGTCGGCCAATCATCGCGCTGCCCTCCACGACCCGCCGCGGAGAGTCCCGCATCGTCCCCCTGCTGAGGCCTGGCGCGGGCGTGGTCACGACGCGGGCGCACGTGCACTTCGTGGTTACCGAGTACGGCGTCGCCAACCTGTACGGGCTCTCACTCCGCCAGCGCGCCCGCGCGCTGATCGACGTGTCGCACCCCGATCATCGCGAGGCGCTCGAGCGGGCCGCCCGCGAGCGCTTCGGCGCGCTGGCCCCTTCGCAGCGCTGAGGGCAGGGGGCTCCACACGAAAAACCCCCGGACACCGTCCGGGGGTTTTCATTGTCATCCACTCGCGGCGCTGCGCTCAGGGCTTGGCGGCGGCCCCGTGCCCCGAGTGATCCATCCCCTTCATGTCCATCCCCGGCATGTCATCGTCCGGCAGCGCGTTGCCGTGCGGATCCGCCTTGAGCGAGACCATGTCCTTGCGGAACGTCTCGTTCTCCGGATCGATCGCCGGCCACTTGCTGAGGTCGTCGGGCACGAAGAGACCGACCATGTGCGCCATCGCGCCCTCGGGGATCACCTTGCCGGTCGGGTTGTCGTAGTTGCCTACCACCCGGTACCGGTGATTCGCCCGCAGGGTGAGGCCGGCGCCGCGCACGCCGAAGAGCCGGCGCCCGACCCCGGTCACCTTCCCGTCGGCCGTCCGTGTCGCCAGCACGCTCGTGAGCACCTTCCCGGTTTCGGCGTCCTCCAGCTGCACCGACGTGCCGAAGTCGTGCAGGTGGCCGCCAACCGCGAGCAGCTTCCCGCCGACCGGCAGCTGGAACTCGTACGACTTGCTGGATTTGCCCGGCGGCACGTCGAAGGTGTTGGTCCCGCCGACGGTGAGGTTCACGTCCATGTAGATCGGCAGGGCGTTGGCGGGACGCGGGTTCTGGTTCTTCGGCGTCCACAGGAGCGTGAGCTTGAGCGACACGCCCTGGAGGTCGTGCCCCGTGGAGTTGTGCCAGTTGATGTAGAAGCCGAGCCGCGACCCGTCGGTGAGCGGCACACCGATGGTGCGCGGGACGGTCGCGTCATCGGTCTCGCTGCCCGCACCCATCAGCCGCTCCGCCGCGTCATAGAGCAACTGGCGCCGATCGAAGTTGACCATGATGAGATGGTGCATGACTTCCTTCGGCACCGGATTGCCGTTCGCATCGGCGAGCGACCACTCGAATCCCCGCAGCCAGCCGTCGACCGGCCAGGCGAAGCGGTGCACCGGCGCGTCGTGCACCATCTCGTGGCCCATCGCCATCATCTCTTCCATGGGCGGCTCGTTGGGCAGATCGAACGGGCCGGTGACGATGGTGACGGTATGGCGGGAGGAGTCGACCGTCACGGTCACGGTCGGGGCGACCGCGTGCGGGACCGGTCGGGCGGCTGCGAGTGACAGCGCCAGAAGCGTACCCAGGGCCAGCATTGCGAACTCCGAGGAAAGAAGGGGCGTCGAACGGCCGGGAAACTCGGCAGCGCGCCGGGCAAAGTCAAGCGATTCCGGAAGATGCTTGACAGCCGCGCGACGGCTCTTATCTTACCGGCCAGCCCGTTGGCACTCGCGGTGTCAGAGTGCTAAGCATAATTGGTACATGTATTTACAACTCAACACGTTGGGGAGGTGGCAATGTCCGCTGGTACCAAGGCCAAGCCCAAGACCAAGCTGCACCCGATGGAAGACCGTGTAGTGATCATGCCGACCGATGAAGCCGAGTCGATGCGCGGGGGGCTGTACATCCCGGATACCGCCAAGGAGAAGCCGACCCAGGGCGAAGTGATCGCCGTCGGGCCGGGCCGGGTCGAGAAGGGCACCCGGGTCGCCATGGACCTCAAGGTCGGCGATGTCGTCATCTACGGGAAGTACAGCGGCACCCCGTTCACGCTCGATGGTGAGGAAGTGATCATCATCAAGGCCTCCGACGTCCTCGCCAAGATCGGCTGAGCGTCCGCACACTACAGGGAGATACAGACATGGCTGCGAAGGATCTGATGTTCAACACCGACGCTCGTGCGAAGCTCAAGAAGGGCGTTGATGCCCTCGCCGAGGCGGTGAAGGTGACGCTGGGCCCCAAGGGCCGGAACGTCGTCATCGACAAGAAGTTCGGCTCGCCGACCGTGACCAAGGACGGCGTCACCGTGGCCAAGGAGATCGAGCTCTCCGACCCGATCGAGAATATGGGCGCGCAGATGGTGAAGGAAGTCGCGACCAAGACCTCCGACCTGGCCGGCGACGGCACCACCACCGCGACGGTGCTGGCGCAGGCGATCTTCCGCGAAGGCCTCAAGAACGTCACGGCCGGCGCCAACCCGATGGAGCTCAAGCGCGGCATCGAGAAGGCCGTCGAGGCCATCGTGAACGAGCTCAAGAACATGTCGGTCCCGTCCGCGGGCAAGAAGGAAATCGCCCAGGTTGGCACCATCTCGGCCAACAACGACCGCGAGATCGGCAATCTCATCGCCGAGGCGATGGAGAAGGTCGGCAAGGACGGCGTGATCACCGTCGAGGAGGCCAAGGGGCTCGAGACCACGCTGGAGACGGTCGACGGCATGCAGTTCGACCGCGGCTACCTCTCGCCCTACTTCGTGACCGATCCCGAGAAGATGGAGGCCGTGCTCGACGACGCCTACATCCTGATCCACGACAAGAAGATCAGCGCGATGAAGGACCTCCTCCCGGTCCTCGAGAAGGTGGCCCAGAGCGGCAAGCCCCTGCTCATCGTCGCCGAGGACGTCGAGGGTGAGGCGCTGGCGACGCTGGTCGTCAACAAGCTGCGTGGCACGCTCAAGGTCGCCGCGGTCAAGGCGCCCGGCTTCGGCGATCGCCGCAAGGAGATGCTCCGTGACGTCGCCGTGCTCACCGGCGGCAATGTGATCTCCGAGGAAGTCGGCTTCAAGCTCGAGAACGCGACCCTCGCCGACCTCGGCCGCGCCAAGCGGATCGTGGTCGACAAGGACAACACCACGCTGGTCGACGGCAAGGGCAAGGAGAACGACATCCAGGGCCGCATCGGCGAGATCCGCGGAGCGATCGAGAAGAGCACCTCGGACTACGACCGCGAGAAGCTCCAGGAGCGTCTGGCCAAGCTCAGCGGTGGCGTGGCGGTGATCAACGTCGGCGCCGCGACCGAGACCGAGATGAAGGAGAAGAAGGCCCGGGTCGAGGACGCGCTGCACGCGACTCGCGCCGCGGTCGAAGAGGGAATCGTGCCGGGCGGCGGCGTCGCGCTGATCCGCGCCCAGTCGGTACTCGACAAGATCCGCGGCACCGAGGACGAGAAGATCGGCGTGGAGATCGTCCGCCGCGCCATCGAGGAGCCGATCCGCGCCATCGCCATCAACGCGGGCGTCGAGGGCTCGATCGTCCTGGCCAAGGTGAAGGAGTCGAAGGAGAAGAACTTCGGCTACAACGCGGGCACCGACAACTACGAGGACCTGGTCAAGGCCGGCGTCATCGACCCGACCAAGGTCACCCGCACGGCGCTTCAGAACGCCGCGTCGATCGCGGGCCTGCTCCTCACGACCGAGTGCGTCGTGGTCGAGCGGAAGGAAGAGAACAAGGGCTCGGGCATGCCGGCGGGCGGTGGCGCCGGCGGCATGGGCGGGATGTACTAGACCCGACTCCGTTCCAGATAGTACGGCAGGCCCCGGGAGCGATCCCGGGGCCTGCTGTATTTTGCACGTTGGCGGGTTTGGCCGCTGGTCTGCGTTCTACAGACATAGGGCCCGACTCCACCTCTCCCATTGCAGCCAGTGGTACCCGGAGGCCGCATCATGCGCTCCCTGTCCTTGCGCTTCCTCCTCGCGCCCGTGACGCTGGCCGGCGTGGGGGTGCTCGCCGCCTGCCGCGCCGATGATTCCACCGCGCCGGGCACGAGCTTCTCCCAATCCAATGCCGCGCTCGCCGCGGAGGTTCGCCAGCTGGCCGCCGGACGCGGCATCACCCCGCTTGCGCCGCCGCCGGTCGTGCGGCCCGCCCTCGTCCGGCTCGGACAAGCCCTCGCCTTCGACAAGTTGCTCAGCGGGAATCGCGACATCTCCTGCATGAGCTGCCACCTCCCGAAATTCGCAACCGGCGACGGGCTCAGTCTGTCCATCGGCCAGGGTGGCGTCGGGCTGGGGCCAGACCGGACCCATCCGCAGGGCGTGTTCATCGCCCGGAACGCGCCGGCCGCGTTCAACCTGCACGCCGTCCGCCCACTCTTCTGGGACGGCCGAGTCTTCCAGGATCCCGCCGGCACCATGCACACCCCGGCGAATGCCAGGCTCACCCCCGCCATGACGGCGGTCTTCGAGTTCGGCACGCTCTCCGCCCAGCCACTCTTTCCCGTGCTGTCGCGCGCCGAGATGCGGGGCGGCGGCGGCAACGAGCTGGCCGCGTTCGCGGACGACCAGGAGACGGAGATCTGGGCCGCCATCATGCGCCGGCTCGGCGCGATCCCCGAGTACCGCGTGATGTTCGAGCGGGCCTACCCCGGTCAGCGCTTCGAGGACATGACGATCGCGCATGCCAGCAATGCCATCGCCGGCTTCCTGGTCAGCTCGCTCGGATTCAACGACTCGCCCTGGGACCGCTTCCTCGCGGGCAACGATCGCGCGCTCAGCGATGTCCAGCTCGCCGGGGCCAAGAACTTCATGAGCGCCCGCTGCTCCATCTGCCACAACGGACCGGCCTTCACCGACAATCAGTTTCATAATGTCGCCGTCGCCCAGATTGGGCCGGGGGCGGGGGACGGGCCGGACGGACACGATGATTTCGGCCATATGCGCGTCACCGGCCTCGCGACCGATCGCTACGCCTTCCGCACGACGCCGCTCAGGAACGTCGAGCTCACGGGCCCGTGGGGCCATGACGGTGCCTTCACCGATCTGCGAGCCTTCGTGGACCACTACAGCGAGTCGGCGCTCAAAATCCACAGCTACGACGTGAATCAGCTGGCGCCGAACCTTCGCGGCACCCTGCAGCCCACCGCCGACGCGATTCTCGCGACCCGCGACCCGCTGCTCGAAGGCGTCGTGTTCACGCCGCAGCAGATCGATGAAGTGACCGAATTCCTGCGGGCGCTGACCGATCCCCGGGCGCGCAATCTGGAGCCCGTCACCCCGGGGCACGTGCCGAGCGGACTGCCGATCGACCGGCCATAGGCAACCCGCGGCCGACGCCGATGCCGGCGCCCTCTACGACTGGGGCCCGGCGTCGCGGCGTGTCCGGTGCCCCCGCCATTGGGTCGGCGCCTGCTGGACGGGCCCCAGAGGATACGGTACGTTGAACTCCTCTCTGGCCCTCCGGCCGATCGTGACGGACCGCGTTCAGACTCCGATCGACGATACGCTCGACGCGCTGATCCGGAAGGCGGACGCGCAGCCCGCCGGGAGCGCAGCTGCGGACGAGCTGTTCGCGTTGCTCTACCGCGAGCTTCACACGCTCGCGGAGCGCCAGCTGCGCCGGGGCGACTCGAACCTCACCCTCAGTACCACGACGCTCCTGCACGAGGCCTACCTCAAGCTTTCCGCGCAGTCCTCGGCCACATTCGACAGTCAGGCACGCTTCCTGGCGTACGCCTCCCGTGCCATGCGGCGACTGGTGATCGATTTCTCCCGCCGCCGCCGGGCCCGGAAGCGGGGCGGCGAGTTCCAGCTCGTCGCGGCCGACGGGGCCGAAGTCGCGCCCGCCGACGGCGGCGGGGCCGAGGACCTCGATCGCCTGAGCGACGGGCTCGACACCCTCGCCCGGATCGATCCCGCTCTCGCCGAGCTCGTGGATCTGCATTTCTTCGCGGGCTTTGCCCTGGTCGATATCGCGCGGATGCGTCAGGTCTCCGAACGCACTGTGCAGCGCGACTGGCGGAAGGCGCGCCTCCTTCTGTTCCGTGCGGTCCAGGGTTCGTCAGATGCCGCGGGACCCGGCCGGGAGCCGGACGATGCAGCTTGATGACCTGCTGTCGGCGCTGAGTCCTCTCCTCGATCATGCCGCGGAGCTGGCGCCGGAGGACCGCGCGGCGTGGCTCGCCGCCCTCCATCGGGAGCAGCCGGAGGTCGCCGCCGAGCTGGAGGCGCTGCTGAGTGCCGAAGGCAGGGTGGACACCAGCGGGCTCCTCCCGGGAGAGCTCGGCGCCGACCTGCTGACGATGCCGCCGGCCGGCGGCCAGGTAGGTCCATACGCGCTCGTGCGGCCGCTGGGACACGGCGGAATGGGAACGGTCTGGCTCGGCCGCCGCAACGACGGGCGCTACCAGGGGGAGGTCGCGGTCAAGCTGCTGAGCGGCGCCTTGCTGCATCCGGCGGGCGCCGAACGGTTTCGCCGCGAGGCCGATGCGCTCGCCCGGCTGACACACCCGAACATCGCGCGGCTCCTCGACGCCGGCGTCTCCGCCGCGGGTCAGCCGTATCTCGTCCTGGAGTACGTGGACGGAGTGCCGCTCGACCGGTACGCCGAGGAGCGACGCCTGCCGCCCGCCGGCCGGCTCGCGCTTCTCCTCCAGGTGCTCGATGCCGTCAGCCATGCGCACGCCAATCTGATCGTCCATCGGGACCTCAAGCCCTCCAACCTGCTGGTGACACCCGCAGGTACCGTGAAGCTGCTCGACTTCGGCATTGCCAAGCTCCTGGAAGTTGAGGGAGCCGCCGGCGAACGTTCGCTGCTGACCGAGGCGGGGGGTACCGCGCTGACCCCGGAATACGCTGCGCCCGAACAGGTAACCGGCGCCCCGGTTACCGTCGCGACCGATGTCTATTCGCTCGGGGTGCTGATGTACCTCCTGCTCTCCGGCCGCCACCCTACCGGCGAGGGGGCCGCAACGCCGGCCCAGCACCTCCAGAGACTCGTCGACGTCACGCCGACACGCCTCAGCTCGGCGGCAGCCACCGCAACGAACCGTGGGATCTCGCCTGAGCGCCTGCGCCGGCTGTACCGCGGTGACCTGGACAACATCGTGGCCAAGGCGCTGAAGAAATCGCCGGGCGAGCGCTACGGGACGGTCGCAGCCCTGGCCGAGGATATCCGGCGATACCTCCGTCACGAGCCGGTGCAGGCCCGACCCGACACCTTCGGCTACCGTGCACGCAAGTTCGTGCGGCGGAATCGGGCACCGGTCGCGGCTGCAACCGTCGCGGTGAGTCTGCTCGTTGCGTCGACCGGGTATGCGCTGTTTCAACTGGGTCAGGCGAAACGGCAGCGCGACGAAGCCCGCGTCCAGCGTGACCGGGCCGTCTTCGAGCGCCAGCGCGCCGCAGCTTCGGACAACTTCATGCAGGCCGTGCTATCAACTGTCGGCCCGTCGGAACGCATCACTGCCGGGGAACTGCTCGAACGTGGACGCGAACTGCTGGAGAAGGCCTCCGGCCAGGACCCCCGCGTAATGGCGCCCCTCATGATCCAGCTCGCGACCCAGTTCCACTTCGTGGCCGGTCCGGGCGGGATCGACGCGGAACGCCGCCTGCTTGAGCGCGGGGCGGAACTCGCGAAAGCCAGCGGGGATCCGGAAATGCGCGCGACCGCGGAATGCAGTCTCGCGCTCTTCGCGGGGCGGACGCAGCTCGATGCAGACGCCGCGGAGGCACACTGGGCGGCCGCCAGTCGATGGCTCGGGACGGTTGCCCGGCCCGATCGCGAGGCCGCCATTACCTGCCTGTTGGCCGAGGCCTACACGGCGGCGGTGCGGGGCAGGGCTGATGCCGCCACGCGGTCGCTCGCTCGGTTTGACTCGATCTCGGCCAGCAGTGCTGACTCGGTGTCGCTCATCGCGGCCCAGCATCGGTTTGATGCGGCGAATGTGTGGATCCGGCTGGGAAAGCTTCGAGCCTCACTCGCAGACGCCCGGCGCTGTGACGACGTACTGATTCGCCTCGGCCATGCGAGCTCGATGTTCCATCTGGCCACGCTCGACGTAGCCTACTTCGCGCTGACCCGCCTCGGCGAATACCGTACGGCCGATTCCGTGAATGCGATGTGGCTCGAGATCGCCAAGCGTCACGGCGACCTTGCCAGCTTCATAGAGATTCACGCCGCCGCCAGGGCGTCCTGGATCGGGCGTCCGGACTCGGCAGCCAGAATCTGGGCGCGGCGGGTGGCGCGTGCGCGGCAAGATGGCACCCTGAACGAGGGAACACTTTTTCCGCTCATCCGGGTGTTGACGGCGGCACGGATGCTTCACGACGCTCGTGCGCGAATCCTAGAGTACAGCAGTCGCGCCGACGCGTCACCACTGCAGCTGCTCGCCATGCGAGGCCGGCTGGCCGAGGCTGAGGGCAGGTCGCGGGAGGCGCGAGGGTTTTACGACGCGCTGCTGCACTTCCGCAATCCGCCGCCGCGCGCCGGCCGACTCAGTGACTTCTGGCACGTGATCATCTGGGACGTCGGCGCAGCCTTGACCGATGGGGACTTCGCCGCGGCGGACAGCATGGCCCGGGAGGCCCTTGCGGTGAGCCATCAGCATGAGCACGACGACCTCCGAAGCGGCGACATCGGCCGGATTCGCCTCCTTCAGGCGAGGATTGCCCTTGCGCGCGGCGACACCGCCTCGGCCGCCACGCTCGTGCAGCTGGCACTCCCGCCGCTCGAGTATGGTCTCGGTAACGATCGGCCGGAAACAGCTGCTGCACATGACCTCGCGGCCCGGCTGGGCACCAGGTAGCCGCCCGCCAGGCCGCCGAGGCGACGATCCACTGCATGCAGTCCACTCGCGGCGCGGCACCGGAGTCAGTTATTTTCGGTTCACAGCAGCCGGCTCAATGCATCGCGAGCGCGCAAGGCGCCCCATCTATTCGGAGCAGTCGTGAAGCACTTGTTCATCGCCTGTCTGGCATCCTCGGTCATCGCCACCGCCGGCGTGGCGCAGACCCCCGCCTCCGCTCCAGGGATCGTCGGCACCTGGAAGGTCAACGCGAAGGAGCTCGACCAGCGGAAGGATGCCCCGCGCCTGGTCATCGTCCGCGGAGACAGCAGCGCCAGCTGGGGTACGGAGACTGCCCGCTGGCGCCTCAAGGGCGACCGCCTCTGGCTCGCCATCGGCGGCGAGTGGGAGGACTACAGGCTCAAGGTCAAAGGCCAGACGCTGACGCTGTCCGAAGGCGATCTCACGAAGCCGGTCTCGTTTCAGCGTGTCGGCCCTCCGACGCCGCGCCCCGCCAACGTGCCCGTCCCACCCGATCCCGACGCAGCCGGCTCCTGACCGTTTCCTGATGTGACGACGGTCATAGCCGGCGGACGGCGCCGGCGGATAACTACAGCGACACCCGCGCCGAGGGATTCATGTCGCTGCCGCTCTGCCGTTCGCCGTTCCGTGCCGTTCTCCCGCTGGTCGCGGTCGCCGCGGCGTGCACGTCGCAGCGACCGGACAGGGCCGCCGACCACCGTCAGTCCCCTGATTCCTCCGCCGAAGCCTCGCGCATCCGCGTCGGCGTGGATTTCCGTGCGCCGGAATCGGTCCGCTACGATCCCGATCAGGACGTCTATTTCATCTCGAACATCAACGGCGGAATGTCCTCGCGGGACGGCAACGGCTTCATCATGCGCGTGAGCGCCGCCAATCCGGCCGACGCAACGATATTCGCGCAGTCGGGCCGGGGCGGGGTGACCCTCGACGCGCCCAAGGGCCTGGCCCTCGCCGGCGATACGCTGTGGGTGACCGACATCGACGTGGTTCGCGGCTTCGACCGGCACACGGGCGCTCCGCTTGCGACCGTAGATCTTCGGCCGCTCCACGCCCGCTTCCTCAACGACATCGTCGCGGCTCCTGACGGCACGCTGTACCTCACCGACACCGGCATTGAAGTCGGCCCCGATGGCATCCTGCCGGTCGGCGGGGATCGGGTATTCCACATCGGAGCGGGCCATGCGATCACCGTGGTCGCGGAGGGGGATTCGCTCCGATGGCCGAACGGAATCGCCTGGGACGCCGCGCACCGGCGCCTGATCGTGGTGCCGTTCCACGATCTCGTGAGCTACGTGCTGGCACTCGACGGCGGCTACGTGCGTCGCGTGCCGCTGGCGGCGACTCGGGGACAGTTCGATGGAGTGGAGGTGCTGCCGGGAGGGCGCATGCTGGTGACGAGCTGGGGCGACTCCGCCGTCTACCTCGTGACCGATTCGACGAGCCGCCGCATCATCGGCGGGCTCGTCTCGCCGGCCGACATCGGCCTCGACACCCGCCGGAACGTGCTCGCGATTCCGTTGCCCAACCGGGACCGCGTGGAATACTGGAAGCTCTCGCTCCGCTAGAACTCCAGCGCCATCTGAACCCGGCGCGGCGCCGCGACGGTGAGCGGCGCCAGCGGCTGGTCCTGCAGCGCCACATGGAGCTCCCCGCGGAACCCCGCCCGCTGCAGCGCCGGCTCGACCGCCGAGCGCGCTGCGTCGGCGCCGTTGCAGCGCTGGCTCAGGTGGGCGAGGACAACGACGCCAAGGCCGTCGTGGTGAATCTCGCCGAGGAGCTCGGCGGCGGCGCGGTTCGACAGGTGGCCGCCGGCGCCGGCGATGCGCTGCTGGACCGACGGCGGATAGCCGCTGGTACGGAGCAGGACGTCGTCGTGATTCGCTTCCAGCACGACGGCGGTGAGCCCGCGGAGCAGGTACCGGACGGCCGCGGTTGGCCGGCCGAGGTCGTACGCCACCCCCACGCTCGTGCCGTCCGGCCCGTCGATCACCAGTGCCAGCGGCTCGGCCGCGTCGTGACTGGTGCGACAGGCGCGAACGCGGAACGGACCGGCGACGGCCGGGGTCGTGAGACCGAGCGCCCGGTGCTCGGCCCCTTCCATCGCCGCGCAGAGCCGCTCCCACGTGCCCGGCGCCGTGAGTACCGGAACGCCGAGCAGTCTGGCGAGTCGCGCCGCCCCGCAGGCGTGGTCCCCGTGCTCGTGGGTGAGCGCGATCCCCACGACGCCGTCCAGACTGAGCTCGGCCACGGCCGCCCGTCGCTGGATCTCCCGGGCGCTGAAGCCGGCATCGATCAGCAGCGTCGCGCCGTGGCAGGAGACGGCAAAGCAGTTTCCGCGCGACCCCGAGCCGAGGACATGGAGTGTCGTCATGCGCCGTCAGTCAGCCGGCGATAGGTGGCCGACAGCGACTGCCGTCGCTCGTCGGTGAAGGCCACGTCGCGCCGCGGCATGACCCGCTCAGCGATACGCAGGAATCCGTCCTCGCTCAGGCGCTGCTCGTTGCCGGCGCCCCACGCGAAGGGCAGGACGTATTTCGGCACCGACTCCGCGCCGAAGACGTTGGCGCCCGCGCCGATCACCGTACCGGTGCCCAGCATGGTGCCGATCGCGGTCTTGGCGTGGTCGCCGAACAGGCTCCCGACGTTGATGCGCCCCGTTTCCACCCGGTGGCCCGCGAGATCGAGCCGTACGGGGCCGTAGGTGTTCTTGAGATTCGAAGTTGTGGTGCCGGCGCCGAGGTTCACCCAGTGGCCGATCACGCTGTTGCCGACGAAGCCGTCGTGGCTCTTGTTCGAGTATCCGAGGAACGAGCTGGCGGCGATCTCACCGCGCACGACGCAGCGCGGCCCGAAGACCGACCCCCGGATGAACCCGCCGAGCACCCGCGTGCCGGGCCCGATATAGCACGGCCCTTCGATACGGGTGCCGTGACGAATCTCGGCGCCCGTCTCGACTATCACGGCTCCGTTCCGCACGTCGAAGACGACTCCAGGCTCGATGGTGGCGCCGCGGGCCGCGATGCGTGTTTCATCTCCGAGCACGAGTGTGCCGGAGGGAAGTGGGTCGCGGGCTCCCGTCGCCAGCTCCGCGCAGTCGGTGGCGAGCATCGTGTCGAGCGCGGTCAGGAGGTCGTACGCGCCCCGGAGCATCAGGCCGTCCACCGGCTGGCCCGGCCCGTCGTCGCCCGGTGCGCGCCACTCCTCGCCGGCCGGGACGATCCACGCGACCGAGACACCCTCGTTCGTCAGACGGCGGATCCCGTCGGGAATCGGCGCGCCGCCGCTCACCGCGAACCACGATGCCGCGACGATCGCGGGGCCGGCGATCGGTCCCGTCGGCCGTACCGGTGGCTCGTCCAGCTCCCGGAAGCCGGCCGCGGCGTCGGAGATGATCGCCGTCGTCTGCATGCCGAGGCGCCGCTCCCATCGCTCGCGGATGCGGAATACGCCCGCGCGCAGCTCGCTCACGGGCCGCACGCCTTCGAACGGCGTCCAGGGAAGGCCGCGTCCCGATGGATCGAGCAGGTAGAGCGCGGTCATCTAGACGTTGCGCACCTCGTCGGGCAGCGCATCGAGCAGGCGCTTGACGTCGGCGGCCTGCTCACGCGGCATGACGAGGATGCGGCCGTTGGCCTGGATCACGATCAGGTCCTCGACCCCGCTCACAACCACGGTGTCCCGCTCCGACCAGACGATGCAGTCGCGGGCCTCGTGCATGAACGCCGGCCCGACGACGACGTTACCGTCGGGGTCCTTCGGGCGTACCCGGCTCAGCGCCTCCCAGGTGCCGACGTCGTCCCAGGCGAACGCGCCGCTCACCACTGCGACGGCGCGGCTCCGCTCCAGGACGCCGACGTCGATCGAGATCGGCGTCACGTCGCGGAAGAATCCGGCTACGTCGCCCTCGGCGAGCTTCGGCAGGTGCGGCGCGATCTCGGGCGTGTGCAGCTCGATCTCCTGCATCAGCCGGCGCGCCGACCACGCGAAGAGCCCGCTGTTCCAGAGCGCGCCCGCCGCCATCAGATCGAGCGCGGTCGCGGCGTCGGGCTTCTCGGAGAAGCGCGCAACGGTGCGCGCGCCGGCGTCGAGGACGCCGCCCGGGACGATGTAGCCGTATCCGGTCTCGGGCCGGGAGGGAACGATCCCCACCGTGACCAGCCGGTCGTTGGCCGTGGCGCAGGCGAGCGCGTTGGCCGCCGTCTTCCGGAATGCGTCCGCGCTCCCGACCGACCAGTCGGCATGCATCGACAGCACCTCGGCCGCCGGGTCGCGCCGGGCCGCCTCCCACGACGCCCACACGAGGGCCGGCCCGGTGGAGGCGGCCCGCGGCTCGATGAGGAAGTTCTCCGCCGGGACTCCCAGCCGCTCGCGCAGCGGCCCGGCAAGCGCCGCGCCGGTAACGACCAGCACGCGCTCGGGCGGAATCAGGCCCTCGAGCCGTGTCACCGCGTCCTCGGCGGTCGAGCCCGGACCGGCCAGCGGTAGAAGCTGCTTGGGGTGTTTCGGCGTGCTGAGGGGCCAGAAGCGAGTGCCGGATCCGCCGGCCAGCAGAACGGCCCACCTCATCGGCTGCGGCGCTGGCAGGGGTGACGGTGCAGCAGGAGCGAAGAAGGCACGGGTACGGCTCTGAGTCGGAAGACCACGCCCGGTTACAGGAGGGCGGAAAGGGCCGGCGCGTGCCGGCGCAGATCGTACAATATCGTCCCCGCATCTGCGCCGGCGTTCAGCAGGACCAGCAGCGCGTTGCCGTCGCCGAGCAGTGAGAGGATCGCGAGCCCGCCGGCGTACTCGAAGACCGCGCGTGTCAGGTGGCCGCGCTGCGCCGTCTCACCAATTCGGGCGGCGGGGCGGAGCAGGGTGACCGCCAGTGCCGACAGCGCGTCGGCGTCGCAATGCCCGCGGGCCGCGTGATCGATCGGCAGCCCGTCGGGGCTCACGACCACCACCGCCTCGACTTCGTCGCGGGCCGCCAGCCCGCGAACGACCTCGGCCAAACCGGGCATCTGCATCACTCCGTGACGGGGTCGGAAACGGACTCGTCAACGTAGAGGCCGGATGGGTCGAAGTCAAGAAAAGATCACGGGTTGACCGCTCTCGGATGCCTCCTTAACCTTCCCGGCTCATGCACCGATTCTCCGTTCTTGCCACGGCACTCTTCGCAGGCCTCCTTGCTGCCTGCGGAAATCCGAACGACCTCGCCGACGCCACCATTCCCAACGTGGAGACGACGGTCACGCTGTCGGCCCTCACCGGCACGCCGATCGCCACGCCGAGCGCGTATTCGGTGGCGGAGGCGCGCGCGGTGCGCATCGACCAGGGGGCGGCGTTCGACTTCGCGTTCAACATCGATGCCGGCGGCCAGCCCGTCTTCATCCCGCTCGCGGTGCTTGGGCTCGGGGTGCAGAGCGGCACCAACGCCGGCTTCCTCAAGGCCGACCAGACCTTCGAGGAGATCGTGACGGCGCCGCTGAATGGGTACGTCACGGCCGACACGGTGAAGATTGCCGTGGGCGATCGGTATGTCGTCCGGTCGCGCGTGGTCTGCTCCGGCCTCGGCCTGCCCAAGTACGGGAAGATCGAGATCACCGCCATCGACCCGACCCCGACAGCGCGTACCGTCACCTTCCGCGTGCTCACCGACGACAACTGCGGGTACCGCGGCCTCGAGCCGGACATTCCCACCAACTAGCGGCCGTGATCGATCTCAGGCGGGTGCGGCAGGACCCCGACGCGGCGCGGGCCGCGCTCGAGCGCCGGCGCGATCCCGCGCTGAGCGCCGCGCTCGACGAGCTGCTCGCGCTCGATCGGCAGCGGCGCGCCCTCGTCACCCGCACCGAACAGCTGAAGGCGGAGCGCAACACGACCACGGAGGAAGTGGCCCGCCGCAAGCGCGCCGGCGAGCCGGCCGACGAGCTCCTCCCGGGACTCAAGGCATCGAGCGACGCCGTCAAGCTGCTCGACACCGAGCTGCGCGAGCTCGACGCTGCGCTCGACGGTCAGGCCCTCCGCCTCCCCAACTTCCCGCTCGACGAGGTGCCCGACGGCGATGCGTCGGCGAACCGCCTCGTCCGCGCCTGGGGCGATCCGCCGTCGTTCGACTTCACGCCGCGGCCGCACTGGGATCTGGGCGCGGCGCTGGGGCTGTTCGACCTGCCGCGAGGGACCAAGCTCGCGGGCTCCGGCTTTCCATTGTTCACTGGGATGGGCGCCCGGCTGGTTCGCGCGCTGGCGAACTTCATGCTCGACCTCCACACCCGCGAGCACGGTTACACCGAGGTGGCGCCGCCCTATGTCGTCAATCGCGCCGCGCTGACCGGAACGGGCCAGCTGCCGAAGTTCGAGGACGATCTCTACGCGATGCCGGCCGACGATCTGTTCCTCATCCCCACGGCCGAAGTGCCGGTCACGAACATCCACCGGGACGAAGTGCTGGATGCGGCTGCGCTTCCGGCCGCGTACGTCGCCTGGACACCGTGTTTCCGGCGCGAAGCCGGCGCCCACGGAAAGGACACGCGCGGTCTGATCCGGGTCCACCAGTTCGACAAGGTGGAGCTGGTGCGGCTCACACGGCCGGAGGATTCGCCGGCGGAGCACGAGCTGCTGACGCGCCACGCCGAGACGGTGCTCCGCCGGCTGGAGATTCCCTACCGCGTCATCGAGCTTGCCTCCGGCGACACCGGCTTCAGCTCGGCCCGCACCTACGACCTCGAGGCGTGGGCCCCCGGCGTCGGTACCTGGCTCGAGGTGTCGAGCTCGAGCACCTTCACCGACTTCCAGGCGCGGCGGGCCGGGATCCGCTTCCGCCGCGACCCGAAGGCGAAGCCGGAGTTCGTCCACACGCTGAACGCCTCCGGTGTTGCGTTCCCGCGCACGATCATCGCCCTCCTCGAGAACAATCAAGCGGCCGACGGGTCGGTACGGGTCCCGGAGGCACTGGCTCCGTACCTCGGGACCGACCGGCTGGCCGCGCGTGGCTGACGACCGGCTCCGCCGCTTCGCCCCGACGATCGCCGTGCTCCTCGTGGCCCTGCTGGCGGGGATCAGCATGGGCACGAGCATGCTGGTGGCCCGGCACTTCCAGGCCGACGCGCGGGCGACGAGCCGCCTCTATTCCGGCGTCTTCGAGGGGCTCAGCAGCTCGGGAACCGGCGGGGAAGGCGCCGCGCTTCTCAAGCTGGGCGAGCAGGTTCGCGCGCTGGGGCTTCCGCTGGTAGTCACCGACGCGAGCGGGCGGGTGACGGAGGCCGCGAACCTCCCACCGGCACTGGGGTCGGCACCGCTCGATGCGCCTGAGGTTCGGGAGTTCGCGCAGCGTCTCGATCGCACCAATCCGCCGATCCGCGATCCGCTCCTCGGTACCACGGTACACTACGGGCCGCTGCCGGCGCAGCGCCAGCTCACGGCGCTCGCCATCCTGCAGGCGCTGACGATCTTCGTCATGGTCGCAGTGGCGGTCTTCGCGTACCGCAACGCGATGGCGGCGCAACGCGACCGGCTCTGGGTCGCCATGGCGCGGGAAGCCGCCCATCAGATGGGGACGCCGCTCACCAGCCTGCAGGGATGGATCGAGAGTGTCCGGTCGCGCCCCGTGCCGCCGGCCAACCTCGCCGATCATCTGGCTGCCGACGCGGAGCGGCTCGAGCGGGTGGCGCAGCGGTTCGAGCGCATCGGCAATCCGGCGCGACGTGAGCCGATCGGACTGGGCGCCCTCGCCGACCGCGTGGCCGGCTACTTCCGACCGCGCCTGCCGCGCCACGCCAACCAGATCGAGCTGCGGGTGGACGCGGCAGGCGCGGGGCCGATCGTCGTCGGTGATCCGGTCCTCCTCGAGTGGGCGCTCGAGGCGCTGGTGAAGAACGCCATCGACGCCCTGCAGGGGCGCACCGGCGCGATCACCCTCCGGGTGCAGGCAACGGGCGCGATGGGCGAGCTTCGGGTGATGGACGACGGCCCCGGCGTCCCCAGAGAGATCCGGCGCACGCTGTTCGACCCGGGGATCAGCACCAAGCGCGGCGGCTGGGGAATCGGCCTCGCCCTCGCGCGGCGCGTCATCCAGGACACCCACCTGGGCGAGCTCACGCTGGAGCCGTCGGAACACGGCACCACCTTTCTCATTCGCATGCCATTGGCGGACCGTACCGCATGATTGATAGCCCCACCGAACGCGACTGGACCCGCTCGCTCAACCCGGCGCAGCGCGAGGCGGTCGAGCACGTGCACGGCCCGCTCCTCGTTCTCGCCGGGGCGGGGTCCGGAAAGACCCGCGTCCTCACGACCCGGATCGCCAGTCTCATCGACCGCCACGGCGTCCCGCCGGAGCGGATCTTCGCCGTCACCTTCACCAACAAGGCCGCCGGCGAGATGAAGCACCGGATCGGCCAGCTGCTCGACCGTGACCCGTCCGGCCTGTGGATCGGCACCTTCCACTCGCTCTCCGCGCGACTCCTCAGGCGCGAGGCGGGGTTTCTCGGGTTTACGCCTCGCTTCACGATCTACGACGAGGACGATCGCCTGAGCCTCATCCGTCGGATCATGGAGCAGCGGAACCATCCGCCGAAGACGTTCACGCCCCGCGCCGTGCAGTCCATCATCTCGGGCGCGAAGAACCGCATGGTCGCGCCCTCAGCACTCGCCGCGAGCTCGCCGTTCGACCGGCTCATCCAGGTCTCGGCCGACGTCTACGGTGCGCTCGGACCGGCGCTCCGGGCGGCGAACGCGATGGACTTCGACGATCTGCTGCTGCATCCGCTGACGCTCTTCCGCGAGCATCCCGACCGGCTCGCGCTCTACCGGGAGCGCTTCCAGTTCGTCCTCGTGGACGAGTTCCAGGACACCAACCGGGCGCAGTACGAGCTCATCCGTCTCCTCGGCGCGCACGGCAACGTCTGCGCCGTCGGCGACGACGACCAGTCGATCTACGGCTGGCGTGGCGCCGACGTGCGCAACATGCGCGAGTTCCAGGAGGACTTCCCGGGCACGAAGCTCGTCCGCCTCGAGGAGAACTACCGCTCGACCCAGATCGTGCTCGACGCCGCCAACGGTGTCATCGCCGAGAACAGCGGACGCATCGGCAAGACGCTCCGGACCCGGCGGAAGGGCGGGGAGCTCGTCACCGTGCTGGCCGCGGCCGATGAGCGCGATGAGGCCGAGTGGATCGCGAAGGAGCTGGAGCGCCGGAGCGCCGCGAGCGACTCGGGCTACCGGGACGCGGCGGTCCTCTACCGCACCAACGCGCAGTCCCGCGCCTTCGAAGAGGCGTTCCGACGGGCCGGCATCCCCTACCGCCTCGTGGGCGCGACCAGCTTCTACGACCGGCGCGAGGTGAAGGACCTCCTCGCGTACCTTCGCCTGGTCGCCAATCCGGCGGACGACGAAGCGTTCCTCCGCGCCATCGGCATCCCGCGCCGGGGCGTCGGCGAGACGAGCCTGTCGGTGCTCGGGACCCAGGCGGTGGCATGGGGCAAGCCGCTGCTCGAGACGGCGCGCGTCGCATCGGCGGTCCAGGAGCTGCGGCCGAATGTGCGCGAGGCGTTCCAGAACTTCGCCGCCTTCATCGACCGGTTCGCGGAGAGCGCGCGGCACCTTCCGCCCGCCGACGTGCTCGAGCAGATCATCCGCGCCATCGACTACGAGGCGGTCCTCCAGGCCGAGGGCCCCGAAGGCGCCGAGCGCTGGGAGAACGTCCGGGAGCTGGTGGCCAGCGCGGCCAACTGGTCGGAGGTCGTCGTGCCCGAGGAGGACGACGAGGGAACTCCGCTGGAGCGGTTTCTGGCCGAGGCGGCGCTGCTCTCCTCGCACGACACGATCGAAGGGGCGGACGATGGCGTCACCATGATGACGCTGCACACCGCCAAGGGACTCGAGTGGCCGGTGGTGGTCCTGGCAGGTCTCGAGGATGGGCTCTTCCCCCTCGCGCGTGCAGCGGAGCAGCCCGAAGGGATCGAGGAGGAGCGCCGGCTCTGCTACGTCGGCCTGACGCGCGCCAAGGACAAGCTGTATGTCACCTGGGCACGCGCGCGCCGACGGGGCGGGGAGCTCCGTCCCGGTGCGCCGTCGCGTTTCCTCCGCGCCATCCCGGCCGAGGCGATCGACGAGCAGCGCACCACCTCGCTCTGGGCGCCGTCGTTCGGCGGCGGGTGGGGGGAGGGACGGCGCGGCGGCCGGTCGGCGGGTCGATTCGGAAGCCGCGCCACGCCGGCGGCCACGGCCTTCCCGGCGGAGCCCGCCGCGGCACTGCCGGCGGAGGAGGCGTCCCAGGACACGCCGCGCTTCGTCAAGGGAGAGCGGGTGCGGCACCGACGCTTCGGGAGCGGCACGATCCAGGGACTCACCGGCGCCGGCCGGGACCTCAAGGTCGCCGTCGCCTTCGACGACGCCGAGGTCGGCGTCAAGCAGCTGCTCGTGGCCTACGCCGGCCTCGAGCGTGAATGGGAGAGCGCATGAGCATCGGACGGGACGAGGTCCTGCACGCCGCGAAGCTGGCGGAGATCGCCGTGGATGAGACGGAGCTGGGCCAGCTGGTGGCGCAGATGGCCCGCATCGTGAGCTATGTCGAGCAGCTCGACGAGGTGCACGACGACGCCGGCGCACGGCCCTATGTCGGCGGCCCGGCGGAGGTGCGCCTCCGCGATGATGTCGTCCGGCCCGCACCCCTCGCGCATCCGGTCGACGCCATGGCACCGGAGTTCGCGAGCGGCTTCTTCCTCGTGCCGCGGCGCGGGACGATGGAGGACGACGGGTGACCGCCGCCGCTATCGCGCGCGACACCGGCGCCGCCCTGGCGCGCGCCGACGCCGCCGGCCTCAACGCGACGCTCCACTGGTCTCAGGCGCTGCTCGACGGCCAGGCCGCTGCACTCGATCGGCGCATCGCCGCCGGCGAGCGGCCGGCGCTCGATGCCATGCCCGTCGCCGTCAAGGACAACATCGTCACCGCCGACGCGCCCACCACCTGCGCCTCGCGGATCCTCGAGGGCTATACCTCGCCGTTCGAGGCGACGGCCGTCACCCGGCTTCGCGCCGCCGGGGCGCTGATCGCCGCCAAGGCGAACCTCGATGAGTTCGCGATGGGATCGTCCACCGAGCACTCGGCGTTCGGCCGCGTGCGCCACCCGCTCGATCCCGAGCGCGTACCCGGGGGATCGAGCGGCGGGTCGGCGGCTCTCGTGGCCGCGGGCGTGGTGCCGGCGGCGCTCGGCTCCGAGACCGGCGGGTCCGTGCGGCAGCCCGCCAGCTTCTGCGGCGTCGTCGGGGTGAAGCCGAGTTACGGGCGGGTGAGCCGGTACGGGCTCGTCGCATTCGGCTCGTCGCTGGACTGCATCTCCGTCTTCGGCCGCACGGTGAACGACGCGAGCCGCGTCCTCGAGGCAATCAGCGGGCCCGACCCGCTCGACTCCACGACGGTGGAGCGCCCCGCGGTATCGCTCCCGGCGGGCGGTGACCTCGCCGGACTGCGCATCGGCCTCCCGCGCGAATACTTCCCAGCGGACCTCGATCCCGGAATTCGCGCGGGACTCGATCGCGCGATCGGCGCAGTGCGTGATCTGGGAGCCGAAGTCACCGAGGTCTCGCTCCCGCATTCGCGCTACGCCGTCCCGACCTACTACATCATCGCGCCGGCCGAAGCGTCGGCCAATCTGGCGCGCTTCGACGGGGTGCGGTACGGTCAGCGCCGGATCGGCCCCGAAGGAGACATCCGCTCGCTCTACCGCGCCACGCGCGGGGCCGGCTTCGGCCCCGAGGTGCGGCGCCGCATCCTCGTCGGCACCTACGTGCTGAGCGCCGGCTATTACGACGCGTACTACAGGAAGGCGCAGCGCGTGCGAAGCCTGATCGCCGCCGACTTCACCGCGGTCTTCGCGTCGGGAATCGACCTTCTCCTTACGCCGACGACGCCGACCACCGCGTTCCGCGCCGGCGAGAAGACTGGAGATCCGGTCGCGATGTATCTCGCCGACATCTTCGTTTCGGCCGTCAACCTCGCGGGGCTGCCGGCGCTGAGTCTGCCGGTCGGCCGGAGCGAGGGGCTCCCCGTCGGCGCGCAGCTCATCGCGCCGGCGATGGGCGACGAGCGGATGCTGCAGGCCGCCGCCGCGCTCGAGCGGGTCGTCGCCGCGACGGCGGAGGTGCGCTGATGAGCTGGGAAACGGTCATCGGGCTCGAGGTGCACATGCAGCTCCGCACCGCGAGCAAGATGTTCTGCGGCTGCTCCACCGCCTTCGGAGACCCGCCCAATACCAACGTCTGCCCGGTCTGCCTCGGCCTCCCCGGCGCGCTGCCGGTGCCCAATGCGCACGCCGTGCGCCTGGGCGCGCGAGCCGCCCTCGCGCTCGGGTGCACCCTCCACCACGAGAGCGTGTTCGCGCGGAAGAACTACTTCTACCCTGATCTGCCGAAGGGGTACCAGATCTCGCAGTTCGACCGCCCGCTCGCGACCGGCGGTGTCGTCCACTTCGACTCGGCGGAGCGGGGCCGGGTCGCCGTGACGATTCAGCGGCTGCATCTGGAGGAGGACGCCGGCAAGTCGCTGCACGACCGCGTCCCCGGCCGGACCGCCGTGGATCTGAACCGCGCCGGCGTCCCGCTCGCCGAGATCGTCAGCGGCCCCGATCTCCGTAGCCCCGCGGAGGCGCGCGCCTATCTCACCGCGCTCAGGCAGATTCTGCTCTACACGGGCGCGAGCGACTGCAGCATGGAGCAGGGGAGCCTGCGGGTCGACGCGAACCTCTCCATCCGCCGCGTCGGCGACGAAGCGCTCGGCACCAAGACCGAGGTGAAGAACATGAACAGCTTCGCCAACGTCGAGCGCGCGCTCGAGGCCGAGCGCGCACGCCAGATCCTCCTGGTGGAAGGCGGCCGTTCGGTGCGGCAGGTGACGCTCCTCTTCGACGCCGCCACCGGCGCCGTTCGGCCGACGCGCTCGAAGGAAGAGAGCCACGACTACCGCTATTTCCCGGATCCCGATCTCCCGCCGCTGGTCCTCAGCCAGGCGTGGGAGGCCGAGCAGCGCGCGGCGCTTCCCGAGCTCCCCGAGGCCCGGCGCGAGCGGTTCGCGACAGTGCTGGGGCTCACGCCGTACCATGCCGGTGTCGTCGCGAGCGAGCGGGCGCTGGCCGACTACTTCGAGGCCGTCGTCGCGGCCGGCGCCGAGCCGAAGGCGGCCGCGAACTGGGTCAGCGGCGACGTCATGACGGGCTACAACGAGACCGGCACGCTGGCAATTCCGCCTGAGCGGCTGGCGCAGCTGATCGGGCTCGAGCGCGACGGCGTCGTGAGTCTCCAGGCCGCGCGCCGGATCTTCAGCGAGCTCGGCTCGAACGACGGCGATCCGCGAGCCGTCGCCGAGCGCCTCGGCCTGATTCAGGTGAAGGACCAGGACGCGCTCGCCGGCTGGGTCGACGCGGTGCTCGCCGCACATCCCTCCGAGCTCGCGCGGTATCGCGCGGGGGAGACGAAGCTGATGGGCTTCTTCGTGGGCCAGGTCATGAAGCAGAGCGGTGGGAAGGCCGACCCCAAGGGGGTCCAGCCGCTGCTGCGCGAGCGTCTCGGATGAAGACCGTCACCGACATCCGCGCGGAGTTCCCGGCACTCGAGCGCCGTGACGGCGGCCAGCCGGTAGCGTACTTCGACGGGCCCGGCGGCACCCAGGTGCCGCGGCGGGTCGGCGAGGCAATGCTGGACTACCTCTACCACCACAACGCCAACACACATTGGGCCTATCCGACGAGCGTCGAAACCGACGCGATCATCAGCGGCGCGCGCGCCGCGGTCGCGGCACTGCTCGGGGCCCGTCCCGTCGAGGTCGCCTTCGGCGCGAACATGACGACGCTCACCTTCCACCTCGCGCGCGCCCTCGGCCGGCGGTGGGGCGCCGGCGACGAGATCGTGATCACGGAGCTCGACCATCACGCCAACGTGGCGCCATGGCAGGCGCTCGCACGCGAGCGCGGGGTCACGCTGCGCACCGTCGCGGTGGATGCCGCGCAGGGAACGCTCGACTGGGTGTCGCTCGAAGCGGCGATGTCGCCTCGCACGCGGCTCCTCGCGATCGGCGCCGCGTCCAATGCGCTCGGTACCGTCAACGACGTCGCGGCGGCGGTGCGCATTGCGCGGGCTGCCGGCGCGCTCACGCTGGTGGACGCCGTGCATTTCGTCCCCCATGCGCCGGTCGACGTCGCCGCAATCGGCTGCGACTTCCTCGTATGCTCGGCCTACAAGTTCTACGGGCCGCATGTCGGGATCGTCTACGGCCGCGAGTCGCTCGTGGCCGAGCTCGATGTGCCGCGGCTGACGCCGGCACCCGATACGGCGCCCGAGCGGCTGGAGACCGGGACGCTCGATCACGAGGGGATCGCCGGCACCGGCGCGGCAGTCGATTTCCTCGCCTCGGTGGCACCGGCCGCCGACCTCCGCTCGTCGCTCGTCGCGTCACTCGGGGAGCTGCACCGGCGCGGGGGGGCCCTCGTACGCATGCTGTGGGACGGCCTCGCAGCGATCGACGGCGTGACGCTCTACGGACCGCCGCCGGGCCAGCCGCGGACGCCGACCGTGGCGTTCACCGTCGCGGGCCGGCGATCGGAAGAGGTCGCCCGGGCACTTGCACGCTCGGCGGTCTACGTGTCGAACGGGGACTTCTACGCGACCACGATCGTGGAGCGGCTCGGTCTGGCGGGGGACGGGCTCGTGCGGGCGGGGTGTGCCTGCTATACGACGGAGGATGAAGTCGAGCGCCTCATCGCCGGGGTCCGGGCGCTCGGAGCCGCCTAGCCGAGCAGCCGGCGAGAACGGGTGCGGGACGCGCTGGCGTGCCAGGGCAGACGGCGCGCGGCCGCGTTCCAGTACGGCAGCTCCAGGCTCGGCAGCCCGAAGTGCTCGTCCGCCACGCTCTGCAGCCGGCCCGTCTCCCGGCGTCCGTACTCCCGCAGCGTGTCCCGCCGCATCTCCTTTGCCACCTTGAGCGGCCGCTCACCGGACGGATCGAGCTGGCGGGTCGCCGGCTCCGCCTCGGTCAGCAGCGCGGCCATGAAGTCGAACGACTGCGAGAGATGGCGCTCGACGTCGGCGTCGCTCAGGTCCCAGCGGCTGCGGTCGCGGGCTGCCTGCATCCCGCGCTGCCAGCTCTGGGTCTCGGTGATGTGCACCATGCCGCGGAAGAGCCGGCGGTTGGTGCGCACGCTGAAGATCGTGGGCGAGATGATGCGGTCGAGATGCGCGTCGGCCTGGCTGTGGTCCTGCAGGATGATGTCGCGCGCGGTGACCGCGTAGGTGTCACCCAGATGCGTCTCGACCCGGCTCTCCCAGTACGAGTGCCCGACCGAGGCGGTGCTGCTGGTGAGCACCAGCTGGCGCGGGACGAAGTAGTTGTGCGCCACGGTATCCGCGGCAAGATGACAAAGGTAGCCGAGGCCGAAGGCGCGGAGACCCTCGGAGGCCGCGAGATCGTGGATCTCCTGGCCGACATGCCAGTAGTGGGAGTGGCGCCCGACCGGCGCGTACTTCTTCGCGATCGACGAATCGGCGGCGATGTTGCCGTACAGGAAGTCGAAGGGATACGAATGGAGCAGCTCCGCCACCGACTGCGGCAGGAGATGCAGGTTGGCGAGGATCGACTCGCCCAGGTAGATGTGGGTTCCCGGCGTCCAGGCGTGCGCGGCGTGCGGCGCCGCGAGCAGCACGAGCCCGACCCACCCGAAGGCGAGGGCCAGGCGTCGCCACGTCATCGGCCAGGTACCAGCAGCCGTCGCACTCTGCCGATCATCCCGTCGCCGCGCCGGAAGGACCTGAGCGCCGCCGCGACGTCGAGCGCGCTGTCCTCCACCTCCTCGTGGACGACGCCGTAGAGGGCGTCGAGGTCTTCCAGGCGCTCCTCGACGCGGTCCATGCCGCGGACCACCTTGCGGCGCAGGCGCCGGCTCGTCTGCGCGAACGCACCGGCCTCGTGGCGCACCATCACCAGCAGCTCCTGGCCCTGCTCGGTGAGGTTCCGCACCGTCTTGGCCGCGCTGCGCACGTCGTCCTGCACGCCGCTGAGCAGGCGGCCGGCATGCTGCAGCTCGGAGCGAACCTTCGCGAGCGCGACGACGACGGCGAACGCGATGGCGATGAACGCGAGCGCGATGAACGCGAGGGATATTGCCATCGTCGGCCCCACCCACGCGGGCGTGGCGGCGGCGACCTGGAGGTAAGCAAGCATCGGCATGACCGGTCTTCCTCGTCGAGTGGCGTCGGCAGGGCTGCCCAGGGACGGTCTGCTGTAACATAACGCGCGATTTGCGCGCGTCACCATCGGCGACCGCGCTTGACGCTCGTACCGACCCCAGCAAGGTTTGGCCATGCCTCCACGCTTTCTCGTTCGCGGCGGTCGTCCGCTGCACGGCACCATTCGTCCGGCGGGCAACAAGAACGCCGCGCTCCCCATCCTCGCCGCCACCGTGCTCGCCGACGGCCCGGTGGATCTCGACAACATTCCGCGCATCCGCGACGTGGACACGATGCTCGCGCTCCTCGCGGACCTTGGCGCCGACGTCACCTGGACGGGGCCGAACGCCGTTCGGGTCGACACGAGGGCGGTGCGGCCCAAGCCGCTCGACCCCGCGCTCTGCGCACGCATCCGCGCGTCGATCCTGCTCGCCGGCCCGATGCTCGCCCGCTTCGGCAAGGTCACGCTGCCGCCGCCGGGCGGGGACGTGATCGGGCGCCGCCGCGTGGACACGCACTTCCTCGCGCTCGAGCAGCTGGGCGCGTCGGTCTCGATCGGCGAGCGCTTCGAGCTCGACGCGAAGGTGCTCAAGGGCGCCGATATCTTCCTCGACGAGCCGAGCGTGACCGGCACGGAGAACGCGCTGATGGCGGCGGTGGCGGCGCAGGGCCGCACCATTCTGCGCAACGCCGCCGCCGAGCCGCACGTGCAGGACCTCGCGCGCTGCCTCACCGCGATGGGCGCGCACATCGAGGGGATCGGCTCCAACATCTACACCATCGAGGGCGGGCGCCCGCTCGGCTCCGCCTCCTATGTCATCGGCCCCGACCACATCGAGATCGGCAGCTTCATCGGCCTCGCTGCCGTGACGAACGGCGAGATCACGATCGATCCGGTGCGGCCCGACGACCTCCGCAGCACGCTCCTCGCCTATGACCGCCTCGGCATCCGGCCCCGCATCACCGGCACGCGCCTCATCGTGGATGCCGATCAGGAACGGCGCATCCGTCCCGATCTCGGCGGCCACGTTCCGAAGCTCGAGGATGGACCGTGGCCGGCGTTCCCGGCCGACGTCATGTCCACCACGATCGTGACCGCCACGCAGTGCACCGGGATGCTCCTGATCTTCGAGAAGATGTTCGAGTCCCGGCTCTTCTTCGTGGACAAGCTGATCGGCATGGGTGCGCAGATCGTCCTCTGCGATCCTCACCGCGCCGTGATCTCGGGGCCGTCGCCGCTGCGGGGCGGGGTGGTGGAGTCGCCCGACATCCGCGCCGGGATGGCGATGGTGCTCGCCGCGCTCGCAGCGGACGGCGTCAGCACGATCCACAACATCGGACAGATCGAGCGCGGCTACGAGCAGATCGACACTCGCCTTCGCGCCCTCGGCGCCGACCTGGAGCGCATTGCCGACTGACGCCGGCGCCGTCCGGGAGGAGGCGACCGGTGGCGCGGTCCCGCGCTACGAGGTGCCCGGCTGGCGCGACCGGTTCGGCGTCGTTGCCGGGATCACCGCCCGTGGTGCCGAAGCGGGTCGCGGCTTCGACCTCGGCCTCTGGACCGACGCCGCCGTCGGCGACGTCATGGGGCGATGGCGCGCCTTCCGCCACGCCGAGCCTGGATTCGGCGGAGTGGTCCTGGGGAATCAGGTGCACGGGGCAGCGGTTGCCTGGCACGACCGCACCGCGGGCTGGCTCCAGCTCGAAGGAGTTGATGGCCACGCGACCGCCGCGCCCGGTGTCCTCCTCACCGTTACCGTGGCCGACTGCATCCCGGTCTATCTCGTCGACCCCCGTCGGCGAGCGGTGGCGCTCCTCCATGCCGGATGGCGGGGCACCGCGGCCGGAATTCTCCGGGCGGGTGTCGGGCTCCTTGCCGAACGGGCCGGCACCAGCCCAGCCGACCTTGTAATGCACGTCGGGGTGGGGATTTGCGGCGCTTGCTATGAAGTCGGTTCTGAGGTGATGACGGGCGTAGGGCTCAGCGCGGACGGCCCGGGACCATGGCACCTGGACCTTCGCGAGCGGCTCGCGGCCCAAGGCCGCGGGCTGGGGATCACGGCCATCAGCCGCTCCGCCTGGTGCTCGGCCCATGACCGGCCTCGATTCTACAGCCACCGCGCGTCCAAAGGTGCTGATGGACGGATGGTTGCGTACCTCGGACTCGGTTGACTCCGCAGCGCTCTCTCGGTAATATTTGGCTGCTGTCCCGGACGGGCCCTCCACTTGGGCCACTGGTTGCTGCGATGTGGGGGAGTTCCCCCACATTTTTTTTCGGCCCCGGCAATGCCTCTCGATGCGCTGTTGGATCGGATCCGCTCCCAGGTCGCCGAGCTCGGTTTCGAGCTGGCTGACCTTCGGCGGGTCGGAACCCCGCAGCGTCCCATCCTGCAGGTGCGGATTGACCGCCCCGACAGCAGGCCCGGCCACGGGGTGACGGCCGAGGACTGCGTCAAGGTCAGCCGCTCCCTCGAGCGCGATCTGGAAAGCGCGGGGCTGGTCGGCCCGCGGTATGTCCTGGAGGTGTCGTCGCCCGGGCTCGAGCGGCCGTTGCGGTGGCCCCAGCACTGGCGCCGCTTCATCGGACACCGCGCGCGCATCCGGGCCAACGCCCTCGAGGGCCGGCCGACGATCGAGATCGTGAACGTGCCGGACGACGAGCACGTGGAGGTGCGGCTTCCCGACGGCAGCGAGAGGACGCTCGCCCTCGCCGATGTGCGCGAGGCGACGCTGGTGGTGGAATGGAAGGACCCGCATGACAAGCCGGGCGCGCGGCGCCCGTGACGACGCACCGGCGGTGCGTCATTCACCAGGGAGTGATGGATGTCCGGTTCCGCTGAGATGTTGGCCGCGTTTCGCGAGCTGACGACGACGAAGCAACTCGAGCGCTCCGACCTGCTGGATCTGCTGCGTGACGGCATCCAGGCGGCGCTGGCGCGCCGGTATGGTCCCAACGTGAAGTTCGAGCTGACCGTCGACGAGCTGCAGGGATCGATCAAGATCGTCCGGCTGCGCCAGGTGGTGGAGACGGTCGAGGACCCGAGTGCGCAGGTCTCCCTCGAGGAGGCGCGCTACGAGGATCCCGACTTCGCCGTCGGCGACATGCTCGAGGAGGAAGTGCCGTTCCACGAGTTCGG
>JBLMWC010000149.1:0-10782 GCA_050257015.1 Bacillota bacterium
TGCGGACCGCCGATTCCGCCGCCGGCGGCGCGCCCTTCGTGCTGGCCGCGGTCGACTCGATGGGGATCCGCCAGGTGCTTCGCTTCCGGGATATCCGGTACACCGGCGCAGGGCCGGCCGCTGCTCCCGGCGTGCGCGCGCCCGCGGCCTTCGAGCTGGACGCGGCGAGGGAGACGGACACGCTGCGGCTGAACGTCGGCGTCGAGGACGCCCACGGGAGCATGAGCGCCAGCGCCGGGTTTCGGCGGTACTTCCTTCAGATGCGGGGGCGCTTCACGCTCGCGGGCCGCCTGGCCGGCGGAGCGGTACAGGACAGCGGCAGCGGATTCTTCGAGACCTACGTGAAGCCGCCGGTGGCGTCTAGAACGCCACGATGACGCGCACGCCGGCGTTCCTGTAGCGGTAGGCGCCGGTCACGGAGCTCGCCACGCTGTTGGTGATCCCGCCGAAGAGCTCGACGAGGTTGAGGACTCCCCAGCGGCGACCGAACCGACCCTCCACATGCCACTCGCCCTGCGCCGAGACACCCGAAGTCTGCTGCACCCCGGCACCGCCGCTCAGCCGTCCTTCCCATCCATGCGCCGCGGTGAAGTACCCGCCGCGGAGCTCGGCCATGCCGAAGCGGTCGGGCGAGAAGTAGCCGATGCCGTGCTGCCGGTAGTCGAGGAATCGTCCGTACGCCCCCACGAAGAGATGGCGGCCCACCGTCCGCGTCAGCGCCGCGACGGCGGAGACGCGCCGGTTGCCGTCGCTCACCCACGCGGCGCCGCCGCCCATGCTGAGGCTGAGGTTGCGGTCGAGCCGCGCGTCCACCGTGGCGTCGAGGACGTCGATGTCCAGTCCGCTGCCGATCAGGAACGCCGTCTCGTCGAACGGAACATGGACGAAGCTCACGCCGAGATCGACGCCGGGCGCGGCGGTGACGCCGACCCCGGCCCGATAGGTCGCCTCCGTGCGTGCCGCCGCGCCGTCGGGGACGAGATGCCGCGCTCCCGCCGCGCCGGTTACCCTGATGCCACCGGACGCGATCTGTACTCCGCCTTCGCCGAGCGCGAGGTGCGCGCTCCTGACCGGGTCGGTGCTCTGCTGCAGTCCGCCCGTCGCGAAGGCGCGAACTCCGGGAACGACGCCGATCGAAAGGGTGAGCGCCTCGGACCAGTTCGTGTCATGATCGGAGTCGTTGTTCCAGCCGCCGGTGAGCTCGAGTCGAGGCCGGCGGCCGGCCCGAAGTTCGTGGTCGAGCGCGCGGGCATCGTGATTCGTCGAGTCTGCGGCGAGGGCACGCGCGACGTACCCCGCGGCGCGGCCTCCGTGTCCCGTCCAGTGTGCCACCTGAGCCCGGCCGGTCAGCGCCTCCGCATCTCGGGGATTCTCGAACAGCGCGAGCGCGTACGCCGAGTCCGCGGCGGGGTAGCGTCCCTCCCAGGCGAGCACCCGCGCCCGGCCGATCATCGCGTCGTGCCGGTCGGGATATTCGGCGAGAAGACTGTCGTAGCGCGCCAGAGATTCCGTGAGGTGGCCCTGCCAGGCGAGTACCTGCGCTTCGGCGGTGCGTACGTCCGGGTCGCCGGGCTCGATGGCGCGGGCGCGCTGGAGGAGTGCCATCGCCGAGTCGAGCTGATCGTTCCACGACGCGAGGACCGCGAGCCGGTAAAGGGAGCGGACGGAGCGGGGATCCTCCACGAGGGCGCGCTCGTAGGCGGTGCGCGCCTCGTCGTAGCGGCCCGCCGCCCACGCGCGATTGCCGTCGGCAACCTGCGCCGCGAGGGGTGAGGCGGTCGCAATGAGTGCGCCGAGCGCAAGGAGTCGTCGGATCACCGGCACTCCGTGATCAGGGAAGGGCGCTCCATGCCGCGCGCATCGAGTCGGCCGCGGGCTTGAGCCGTGCGTGCGACACCGGGCTCGTCCAGCCGCTCCAGCTCCACGGCGCCGCCGTGACTGCGCCGGTCACGGCGTGGGAGCCCTTGCCGTAGCGGACGACGGTGAAATGAAAGCTGTCCGCTGTCACCGTGCCGAACGGTCCATCACCCGTCCGGTCGAAGAGCAGGGTTCGCGTGGACGGGTCGGTCACGTTGAGCAGGTCCCACGGGAGCCGCAGCTCGAGCAGGCCGGCCGTCGAATCGTAATACCAGTCCGACAGCGTGCTGGCCGATTCGGCGCCGAACCGCAGGCGGCCGCGGTCCACGCCGGAGGCCGGAAAGAACGTCCCGTCACGGCCGTAGCGCGACCGGTTGGTGACGACGAACATCGGGTCGAAGCGCCCGTCACGCCGGTCGGTCACGGTGACCGGTCTCCGGTAGAAGTGGCCATAGTCTTCGCCCGACGCCAGGTCGGCGATGAGCGCGTACCGGTTGTACTCCGGTGCGACGCGAACGGCGCCGCTGTCACGGCCGGCCAGTTCCACGGCGAACTCGAACCCGACGTCGCCGGTCGTTCCGCTCGCCGGCAGTCGGTGCTGCCCCCGGTCCCTGAGCCACGTGTCGATGCCGATCTCGAGCCCTTCGCGCGCCCAGTCCGGCTCCGGCATCTCGACCGCCAGGTACACGTATGCCGGGTCCGAGCCGGCGCGCAACGCCTTCAGTGTGCCGGTGCCGCGGCCGATCACCGGCAGTGCGAGCCAGCGCGCCGTTGCTCCGCCCGGCTCCGGCGTCGCGCCTGCGCGCCCCGCGTAATGTCCGAGCAGGCCGTAATGCTGCTCTGCATCCATCACGTTCGACCACTGCCGCGTGTTCTCCAGGGGGATCTCGAAGTCGATCACCAGCCAGTTCCGCTTGAACCACTCGTCCATCCAGGAGAAGAGGATGCCGCCCGCGGCGCCGGCTTCGCGGATCTCGCGCGTGAGCCGCGCGTCGATCGCAGCCATCGCGCGCTCGTCGTGACCGCCGTGATTCCATCCCTGCGGCTGCAGGTGGGCCACGCCCCGGCTGGACGGGACGCCGTACTCGGCGATCACCAGCGGAATGCCGGCGTGATGCCGCTGGAGCTCCCTCAGGTACCCGAAGTAGTTCGACCGGCCCTCGCTCGACCGCGCGGTCTGGTAAGCCGGGTCATGGAGCATGAAGTCGGGGTAGTACGGATAGGCGTGATAGCTCGCGAACCAGCCGGCGGGGTTCGCGGCGGTGGGGCGGACGAGCATGGCGTCCACCGCGACGGCGTCGTTCTCGTATTCGTGGGCTGTCGCGTTGCCCATGCGGCCGGATCTGCGGCGCCACTCGACCTCTTCGGCTGCGGTGGCTTCGCTCGGATGCGTCAGCGGATCGAGCGTCGGCCAGTTGGTGTACGCGATCGGCCGGAGGGTGTTGTAGCGGTCGGCCTCGTAAGCCAGCATGTGATCGCACTGCGCGGCGAGCCACGCGTCCATCGGCGTTCCGGCGGCGAGCTCCAGGTAACGGCCGGCGAACGTGCGCTCACGCTGATGCGTCTCGTCGTACGCCTTCACCGCATACGGCTCCCACTCCCGGCCGATGATGAAGCCGAGGGTCCAGGGCGAGACGTCGGCATCGTAGCGGCCGCTTGCGTGACCGGGGCGGGGCGAGAGTCTGGCGCGGCCATGCACCAGATCCACCACACGCTCCATCTCCCGCTGGAAGCCGCTCTTCCAATCCTGGTCGTCGAAATCGTTTCCGGGCGGAAGCTCGGTCCAGACGCCGTGAACCAGCCAGAGCGCGGCAGCAGGATGGGTCCGGTTCCAGCCGCGGAGGGCGCGATAGAATCCGGGCGGCAGAATGGTGTAGACCCGGATCGTGTTGGCGTGAAGCGTCGCGATGGTATCGAGCCAGCCCGCGTACACCGCCGAGTCGGCCGGAAACTCGGACGGGTGATGGCCGGGGAGGGCGGCGCCCAGATTGACGCCCTTTATATAGAAGGGACGCCACGCCCGGCCGACCGGCACCTCGAACCGCTCGCCCCGGACGCGCGCGGGGAGGACGAGTGCGGCCGGCCGGGCGGCGGGTGCCTCGGGCTTTCGGTCCCAGTCGGGGTCGAGACGCTCGAGCAGGGCGCGCGCGTCGCCGTTTCCCGGATCGAGTGTCAATGCGCGGCGCGCCGCGCTCGCGGCGGTCGTGGTGTCGCCGAGGCGATAGGCCGAGCGGGAGAGCCCGTCCCAGCCGTCGGCATTCAGGGAATCGAGGCGAATGACCAGGCGGAAGAGCGAGTCGGCGGCGGGCGCGTCCTGCCGCCGGAGCGCCACGTAACCGAGACCGCTCGCCGCGTCGGCGTTGCGGCCGCAGAGAAGACGGGCGCGCTCGAAAAGCGCACGGGCCGCGTCCAGCGAATCGGCGCGATAGGCGCGCCACCCCGCGGCGGAGGCGTCTCCGGAAGGCGGCGGGCATCCCTGGGCCAGGGCCACGGTGCCGCGCAACAGGAGGGCGGCGAGGAGCGCGGCGCGAAGGCGCCAGCCCGCGTATATGTTGAAGGGCATGGGCGTCCGGAATGTCCACCAATCATTAGACCGGAGCAAGGTATCAGCGACATGAGCGACACACGTGTGCTCGGCCGCACCCTCATCGACACCTTCGGCAAGGGGTGGTCGCACGGGAACATCGACCTGATGGTGTCGGTCTACGCGCCCGACGCCGTCTTCGTCGAGACGCCGTTCTCGCCCCCGCTGGCCGGCGCAGAAGCGATCCGGGGCTACTGGGCGGAGATGCCGTACAATCAATCGGAGGTGACGTTCACGTCCGGAGAGATCTACGCCGCGGGGCCATGGTTCTCGACCGAGTTCAAGTGCGTTTTCCGGCGCCGCCGGACCGGGGAATGGGTGGACGCCCGCGGCGCGATCTTCTGCGAAACGGCAGGGGAGCTGATCAGCGAGATGCGCATGTACTGGCACCGCTGGAATGGCGGCCGGGAGACGGCCAAGCCCTGACATCGTCATGAAAAGGGGACGAACGCGCTAAAGTCCCTGATGGTAAGTCGTTGCGAAGTCGCCAGATGATGTGCTGGCACAAGGCTGGCAGTGTGAGCCGCGGTCCCGCGTCTCCGTTTCGCCAGCAGCCGGCCCCAGTTTTCGGAGGTGCCCATGTTCGCCGCATTGCTCGTTGCCCTCGCCGCCGGTAGCGGGTCACCCGCTGCCGTCATGCAGGACCCCCCGATCCGACTCTGGATCAACAACGACCGGCATTTCGAGCGAGGCGACCGCGCCAAGGTTCAGGTGGAGACCGACGACGACGGCTACGTCGTCGTGCTGCACGCCGATCCTGACGGCCGGGTGCGGGTGCTGTTCCCGATCGATCCGGGCGACGACAACTTCCTGCGTGGCGGTCACCGTTACGAGCTTCGCGGCCGGGGCAACCGCGAGTCGTTCACGGTGGACGTCTCTTCGGGCCAGGGCGCGGTCTACGCGGCGTATTCGCGCGATCCCTTCCGTTTCGATGATTTCGTTCAGGGCGATCACTGGGATTACCGGGCGCTGAACGCCACCCGCCTCGGCACCGATCCCGAGCCGGACCTGACGGATCTGGTCCGCCGGATGGCCGGCGGGCGGTTCGACTACGACATCCTGCGCTACGACGTCTATTACGGCACCTCATACTACAGCTCGACCTACTACTCGCCGACGCCGCTGCTGGTGCGCCGCTCCTACTACGATCCGTTCTGCGAGTTCAGCTGGGATTGCGATCCGTACTACTACACGGGGCGCTCGGGGCTCTCGGTCAGCCTGATCTTCGGCCGGCCGTACCGGTCGTACTACTACGATCCCTTCTACTACGACCCGTTCTACTACGATCCGTTCTACTACGGCGGGTACGGCTATTATCGGCCGGCCTACCGTTATCCCGGCTATTACCCGGGGTACTACCCTCGGTCGGGCTACCAGGGCCAGATCTACACCCCGTACCAGTTCAAGACGATCAACCGCACCTGGAGCGGAACCAGTGCGACCCTTTATCGGGACCGGCGCGACACCCGCTTCGATGCGACGCATTCGGTGTATGGCCCGGGCCGCAACGCTCCCGCCAACGGCACGCCGTCGCGGCCGGACCTGAACGGCCAGCCGCGGGTGACGCCGGCGCCGCCTCCGGGCCGTCAGGACGCTGCCGAGTCGCGCCGCCGCCGGGTCGAGGACTCCCGCCCGGCCGCCGAGCCGAGGCGGGCCGAGCCGAGGCAGTCCGAAGGGCAGCCGCGGGAAGTGAAGCCGGCACCGCGGGACCGCGGCAACGAAGGCCGGCGGGCCGATCCGGTGCGTGAGGGGCAGCGTGAGCGGCAGCAGGGCTCGCGCCGATTCGAGACGGTGCGGCCGCAGCTCGAGCCGATGCCCGATCAGCAGTCGCGGCGCGACTACCGGGCCGAGCCGGAAGCGCGGCAGTATCAGCCGCCGCAGCGCGTGGAGCGGGTCGAGCGGTCGGAGCCGCAGCCCCGGCAGTATGAGCCGCAGCGTGTGGAGCGGGTCGAGCGGCCGCAGCCGGAGAACCGGGCGTATCAGCCGCCGCCGCAGCGGGAGCAGCCGAGGTCAGAGCCGAGGATGGCGCCGGAGCCTCAGCGCGAGGCGCCCCGGGCGCAGCCCGCGCCACGCGAGGGCGGAACGTACTCCCGGCCGGCCGAAGCGAACCGGGGGCGATTCCGGTAGCGAATCGCCGGCGCCAGCGCAGAAGGGGCGACCTCGCGGTCGCCCCTTCTCTTATCCGGCTTCAGGCGGCCGGCGGTGCGTGGCGCCGAACGTAGTCGAGTGCCCACTCGACGTATTCCGGACTCCTGAGTCCCATTCCCATCGCCTGCTCGATGGCGTCCTCCTCGCCGACGCCTTTGTCGAGCATGAGATAGGCGATCATCGCCCCGCCGACGCGGTTGCCGCTGTGGCAGTGGAAGAAGACCTGCCGCTCGCCGGCGCCGCGCAGCACCTGCAGGATCCGCGTGAGCTTGTCGTCGCTCAGGGCACCACTCGATATCGGAATGTTCACGTACTCGAGCCCCCGCGCCTTCGCCTCCGCCGGCTCATCGAAGGGGCGGGGCTCCATCGGGTCGCGAATGTCGAGCACGATACCGCCACCGGCCGCCTTCAGCGCCGCGAGCTGCGCCGCCGTCGGTTGACCGCCGGTGATGATGTTGGGCGCCGCCCGGCACGCGTTCGGTGCGGCACGGAGGGCGTCGAGGACACTGTCTTGCATGGAGACTCCGGTGGCTCAGCGGCCGGTTTCAGGACGGTACATGATGACGCGAGCCCGCTCGAGCGTGATCAGGCCGCCGCCGATCATGGTGTCGAGCTCGGGCAGGATCGCCTGGATCTTCTCCTCGGTGTCCACGCATTCGACGACGAGCGGAAGATCGAGCGAGAGCTGAAGGTTCTTCTCCGCGTGCAGGCGCGCGGTGGCGCCGAATCCCATGATGCCGCGGATCACGGTTGCGCCCGCGAAGTGGCGCTCGCGAAGGAGGAGGACGATCGCCTCGTAGAGCGGACGGCCGCCGTGCTTGTCGCGCTCGCCGATGTGGATGCGCATCAGCGTGCGCTCGCCTTCGAAGCCGTGCATGGCGCCTCCTAACGGAGCCGGAATGCGATGAGCTGCCGCGCGGCGGCAAAGCCCAGGAAGACCGCGCCCACCGAGACCAGCAGACTGAGCGCGACGTAGACCGCCGCGCGGGTCCACTCCCCGTCCTCCATCATCCGCGCCGTCTCGAAGCTGAAGGTCGAGAAGGTGGTATACCCGCCGCAAAGCCCGATGGTGAGAAACGCGCGCATCTCCGGCGTGACGCTGGGCGTCTCGATCGCGTAGCGGATGATCAGGCCGAGGAGGAAGGAGCCGGTGACGTTCACCGCGATGGTGCCGGTGGGAAACGTCGTCTGGGCCGCGCGCTGCACCAGCTCGCCGGCCAGGTACCGGCCGACGCCGCCGAGCGCGCTGCCCAGCGCGATGTACCAGATAAGGACCATGGGCCATACATTACCACCACCATGCTCCGACTCGCCATAGCCCAGGTGCGGCCCCACAAGGGCGCGTATGCCGAGAATCTGCGCCGCTTTGGCGATGTGTTCCGCGCGGCCGCTGAAGTGGCCGATCCTCCCGGATTGATCGTGGCGCCGGAGACGGCGCTGACGGGATATTTCGTCGAGGGAGCGGTGCGCGAGCTGGCGATGACGGCGGAGCGCCTCTTCGACGACCTCTCGGCCCAGCACGAGGAGTCGGGCGCGCAGCCGCTCGACGTCGCCCTCGGCTTCTACGAAGTGCGCGACAACCGGCTGTTCAACTCGGCGCTCTACGCCTCGCTGGGCGGGAGCGATGCCCGCATTCGCCACGTCCACCGCAAGATCTTCCTCCCGACCTACGGCGTGTTCGATGAGGAGCGGTTCGTCGAGCCTGGGCGCTCGATGGAGGCGTTCGATACGCGCTGGGGGCGCGCCGCGATCGCGATCTGCGAGGATGCGTGGCACTCCTTCGTCCCGATGCTCGGCGCGCTCGACGGGGCGCAGCTGATCATCGTGCCGAGCGCGAGCCCGGCGCGCGGCATCCAGCCCGACGCCGACCCGGGCCGGCCGTCGAGTCTCTCGCGGTGGGAGCGGATCATTCAGGACATCGCGGGCGAGCACGGCGTGTACGTCGTACTGGCACAGCTGGTCGGGTTCGAAGGCGGCAAGGCGTTTCCGGGCGGGTCGGTCCTGGCGGGTCCCGACGGCAACCTGGCGGTGCGCGGGCCGGTCTTCGAGGAAGCGCTGATCCACTGCGAGATCGATTTCGACGAGATCACGCGGGCCCGGGCGGATGCGCCGCTGCTCTCCGATCTGGAGATGCGGCTGCCGCACCTGCTCGGCTCGCTGCACCGGGCGAGGTCGGGCGGGCGGAGCGGGCAGGCGGCCTGGCGCTCAGGTGGTGAGGAGGAGGTACCGCAGGAGGCCAAGGCGCGGCATCGGGTGGCGGCGGCTCCAGCGGCGCCGAACCCGCTCGCGATCGAAGCGGCGCTCACCCGGCGCTGGCTGGTCGAGTTCCTGCGCGACGAGGTGATCCGCCGCCGCGGCTTCTCGAAGGCGATACTCGGGCTCTCGGGCGGCGTCGACAGCTCGCTCGTGGCGTATCTCGCCGCCGAGGCGCTCGGGCCCGAGAACGTGATCGGGGTACGGATGCCGTACCGCACCTCGAGCCCGGAGAGCCTGGAGCACGCGGGGCTGGTTGCCTCCGAGCTCGGGATCGAGCTCCGGACGGTGGACATCAGCGCGGCGGTGGACGGGCTCGCCGGCGCAGTCGGGGATCCGCCGTCGCCGGGCCGGCTCGGCAACATCATGGCGCGCACCCGCATGATCACCCTGTTCGATCTCTCCGCCGCACTCGCCGCGCTGCCGCTTGGCACGGGGAACAAGACCGAGCGCCTGCTCGGGTATTTCACCTGGCATGCGGACGACTCGCCGCCGGTGAACCCGATCGGCGACCTCTTCAAGTCGCAGGTGTGGGAGCTGGCGCGGGAGATCGGCGTCCCCGAGGTGATCGTCTCGAAGCCCGCGAGCGCCGATCTCATCCACGGCCAGACCGACGAGGGGGACTTCGGGATCTCCTATCCCAAGGCCGACCTGATTCTCCACTGGCTGCTGCTCGGATACCGCGATGCCGAGGTGGTGGCGCGCGGGTTCACCGAGGATGAGGTTGCCCTCGTGCGTGCGCGGCTCGATTCGACTCACTGGAAGCGCCGGCTCCCGACGGTGGCGATGGTGAGCCAGACGGCGATCGGGGAGTACTATCTGCGGCCGGTGGATTACTAGCCGGTCACGCAGGCCGGCGGTCAGACTTCAGCAAGGAGCGGCGGTGCTTCCGGAATCACGTCCCATGTCGTATTCGCGCGGAGAGATCACCACCTTCGTCATGCCGCACATGCAGAACGTGCTCGGCGATCTCTTCGGCGGTCACCTGATGGCGCTGGTGGACCAGGCCGCGGCGGTGGCGGCGATCCGGCACGCGGGCGGGCCGGCGGTCACGGCGAGCATCGACCGGGTGGATTTCCGCGAACGGATTCCGGTGGGGTCGCTGGTGAGCTGTGTCGCGGCGGTGGATTTCGTGGGGAACAGCTCGATGGACATCACCGTCGAGGTCTACGCCGAGACGGTCAGCACCGGCGAGCGCAGGCACACGCATACCGCGCACGTCGTGTTCGTCGCGATCGACGCGACGGGGAAGCCGAAGCGGGTGCCCCGGCTGATTCCCGAGACGGCGGAGGAGGAGGAGCGGTTCGACCGGGCCCGGCTGCATCGAGAGCAGTCCAGGCGGTGAGCGACGGCGGCGTCGTCGCGGTGCTGAGTGGCGGCGGCGCCAAGGCCGCCGCGCATATCGGCGCGGTGCGCGCGCTGCTGGAGTCGGAGATGCAGCCATCGCGCTACATCGCGACCTCGATGGGCGCGGTAATCGCCGCGGGGTTCGCGGCGGGGCTCGGACCCGAGGCGGTGCTCGAGCGGTTCGTCGAGGCCGGCGCGGTCGGGATCGCGCGGTCGCCGCTCGCCGCGCTCGGCTCGCTGCATCTCCACGCGCTCATGCGTCCGGCGCCGCTCCGGCGTGCGATGGAGCGCTTCATCCCGGCGCGCTCGTTCGACGATTTGCGGATTCCCCTCACCGTCACCGCCACCGATCTCGACAGCGGCGAGCGCGTCCTCTTCGGCGCCGGCGGGCGCGACGTGCCGCTGGCGGATGCGCTGATGGCGTCCTGCGCCCTGCCGCTCTTCTATCCGCCGGTCGTGATCGCCGGCCGCCGCATGGGCGACGGGGGCCTCCGCGGCGTGCTGCCGCTCGAGCTGGTGCCGCGCGATGCGGGCCGCGTCGTGGCGGTCGACATCGGCCCCGGGTTCGACGAGCTGGAGGCCGGACCGTCGCC
>JBLMWC010000150.1:0-62651 GCA_050257015.1 Bacillota bacterium
AGGCCCTTGCCGTGCAGCCGCTCGACCTCGTTCAGGATCGCGTCGTGCTTCTCCTTCCGGGTCTTGTAGATCCGGTCGGGCTGATCCTTCCGGCGGACCGGCCGGTGGGTCGGGATCACGGCGACCTCCAGCCCGTAGATCTGGTAGAACTCGGTCTCTTCCGTCTCCGCCGTGCCCGTCATGCCGGCGATCTTGTCGTACATGCGGAAGTAGTTCTGGATCGTGATCGTCGCGAACGTCTGGGTCTCGCCCTTGACCTGCACGTTCTCCTTGGCCTCGACCGCCTGGTGGAGCCCGTCGGCCCACCGCCGGCCCGGCATCACGCGGCCGGTGAACTCGTCCACGATGAGCACCTGGCCATCCTGTACCAGGTAATCCACTTCCTTCTCGTAGAGCGCGTGCGCCTGGAGGAGCTTGTGGATGATGTGCAGCTTCTCGCTCTTCGCCGCGTACTCCGCCTCCACCTCCCGACGCCGCGTCACCCGCTCGGCCGGTGTGAGGTCGGGGTCCAGATCGAGGCGGTGCACTTCCTCCGAGATGTCCGGTACGAGGAAGAGTCCCGGGTCGTCGGGCGACATCGCCTCGGCGCCGCGGTCGGTGAGATGGACCGAGTGCCCCTTCTCGTCGAGCACGAAGTAGAGCGTCTCCTCGAGGTCGCGCATCCGCTGCTGCTTCATCGGCAGCTTGCGGTCGGCGATCGCGTCGAGCTCCATCCGCTGCACCAGCTGCTTGACGCCGGTCTCGTTCAGCATCTTGAGCAGCTTCTTGTTCTTCGGCATGCCCAGCTGCGCCTGATACAGCTTCAGCGCCGCGTCACTGCGCGTCTTCGGGTCCAGGAGCAGCTGCTCGCCCTCGGCGAGCAGGGTGTTGGCGACGGCGGTCTGCTTCCGCACCAGCTCCTGCACCAGCCGGTTGTACTGCTGATACTTGTCGTCGCCCTCGTTGCCGGCGGGGCCGGAGATGATCAGCGGCGTCCGCGCCTCGTCGATGAGGATCGAGTCGACCTCGTCGATGATGGCGTAGGCGTGCTCGCGCTGCACCCGCTGGTCCAGCGAGATCACCATGTTGTCGCGCAGGTAATCGAAGCCGAACTCGTTGTTGGTGCCGTAGGTGATGTCGGCGAGGTACGCGGCGCGGCGCTCGGGGGTGGACGGCTCGGTATCGTCGAGACACGCCACGGTGAGACCGAGATAGCGGAAGACGTGCCCCATCCACTGCGAGTCGCGGCGGGCGAGGTAGTTGTTGACCGTGACGAGGTGCGCGCCCCGGCCGGCCAGCGCGTTCAGGTAGAGCGGCAGCGTGGCGACGAGGGTCTTGCCCTCGCCGGTGGCCATCTCGGCGATGCGCCCGCGGTGCAGCACAACGCCGCCGATGAGCTGCACGTCGTAGGGCACCATATCCCAGACGAGCTCGTGGCCGGTGACCTCCACCGTGGTACCGAGCAGCCGGCGGCAGGCCTCCCGGACCGTTGCGAACGCCTCCGGCAGCAGCTCGTCCAACCCCGCTTCGAGCTGCTTCTTGTACTCGTTCTGGAGGGCGTGGAACCGGCTCTCGAGGCGGTCCCGCTCGACCGGGTCGGCGCAGCCGTGCTTCGCCTCCCGCACCTCGGCGAGCTCGGTCGCGACCGCGCGCGTGCGCTCCGCCAGCCGCTCGCGGAAGCGAGCGGTCTGAGCCTTGAGCGCGGCTTCGTCGACGTCCTTGAGCCGCTCCTCGTGCTGCTTGATCTGCGCGAGTACCGGCTGGAGCCGCTTCACTTCCCGGGCGTGCCGCGTCCCCAGGACCGAAGTCATCAGTTTCTTGATCATACGTGGTCCAAATATAAGCGGTGCCTCGCGATATAGTCGGCGACCGCGTCCGGCACCCAGTAGCGCACCGGCCGTCCCGACCGGACCCGTTCCCGGACGGCGGTGGCCGAGATCTCGATGGCGGGGACCGGCACCGCGCGCCAGATGCGCGGCCCCTCCACCGGCCGGCTGCCCGGCCGCGCGAAAACCGCCACTCGCGCCAGCTTCACCAGCTCCGCCGGCTCCCGCCAGCGGTCGAGCTCGGCGGCTGCGTCGGTGCCGAGCAGAACCACGAACTCGGCTTCCGGTTCCCGGGCCCGCAGGAGACGCAGCGTGTCCACGGTGTAGGAAGGCCCGGAACGCTCCACCTCCGCGCGCTCGAGACCGAATCCGGACGCACCGGCGATCGCCAGCTCGAGCATGGCGGTCCGGTGGGCCGCGGATGCGCCATGACCGCCGGCCTTGAGCGGCTGCTCGTTGGCGGGCATGAAGCGGAGCTGGTCCAGGCCGAGCGCTTCGGCCACGGCCCCGGCGACGATCAGATGTCCGTGATGAATCGGGTCGAACGACCCGCCGAAGAGTCCGACCAGGCTCACGTCCCGGGCGTGGCGGGCTGCGCCGCCGGCGGCGCCGCAACCGGTGGCGCCGCGGCCGGCGCCGCGACGCCCGCGCAGGTCTTCAGGGCCTCGGCGTCGGTGGAGTGGTACTTCCGGAGGTAGTCGCAGGTCTCCTGCACGTCCTCCTGGTAATTCAGCCCCCGGTACGCCTCGATCAGCTTCACCAGCGCCGATGGCACGATCGCGGCGCGCGGGTAGGAGACCACCAGGTCCTTCAGGTAGATGATCGCCGAGTCGTACGCCTTGAGGCGCATGTAGTACTGCGCCGACTTGTACTCCTTGACCGCGAACTTGTCGTTGAGCTCCGTGATGCGCGCCTGCGCCTGCTTCGCCGCGTCGGAATCGGCGTACCGGCTCAGCAGCTCCTGATACGTCGCGAGCGCCGTCTGGCCATAGGTCGCGTCGAGCTCGGCCCGGCGCCAGAGGCGGGCATACGAGTCACCGACGCGGAGGAGGCCGGTGGGCGCGAGCGGATCCAGCGGATTCTCGTCGGAGACGCGCCGGAACTCCCGGGCCGCCTGCAGGTAGTCGTGCTTCCCGTAGTAGGCGTCCCCGCGATACATGTGGGTGCGGGTGACGCGCGCATCCGTGGGGGCCAGCTCGAGGGAAAGCCGGTCGGCCAGCTTGATCACGTCGTCCCACTTCCCGCGCGCGTGGGCCGAATCGAGCCGCGCCCAGAGCGAGTCGAGCAACGCGGGCGTGGCGGACCGATCCCCCACCGGCGTGACGGCGGGCGCGGGCGGCACGGACGGGTTGCCGTGCGCGCAGCCGGCGAGCAGGACGGACACCAATACGAGACTGCGACGGATCATTGAGCACTCTTGCGGGTGGTATCACCCGCTGACTGAGACTGGGCGAGCGCGTTGAGCCGCCCGGCCGCCAACTGACTGAGAGAATCGCCGCCCTCGCCGTGAGCGAGGGCCGCCTGAAGCGCCGCCATCGCGCCCGCGGTGTCGCCGCGCTCCCGATGCGCATCACCGAGACCGATCAGCGCGCGCCGGCCGGTCCAGGAGGATGAGTCGCCCACGGCCTGTCCGAGCCAGCGCTCGGCGTCGGCCGGACGCCCGCCCGCGAGCGCCCCGAGCCCCAGCCGGAGCGTGCAGCCGCCAAGAGCCACCGACGCCTTCCGCCGGAGTGCGCTGTCGGCCGACCGCCGAAGGACCGCCTGCCAGGCGAGCACCGCGTCGTCACACGCCGCGGTCTGCTCCAGTGCCGATCCGTACCGGAGGAGCAGCACGTTCACCGACTGCGGATCATCCGCGGCCGCGAGCGCCTGCGGCAGGACGGTGAGCGCCTCCGCCGGCGACAGCTCGCGGGCGCGGGCGGCGGCGAGCGCATACCGGAGCGCCGGCCGGTTTGGCGCGACGCGCCGGAGGCCCAGGACCGCCGACTCGAGCGCCGCGGTATCGCCCGCGAGCTCGGCGGCATGTGCCACCCGGGCGAGGCCGTCGGCGGCCTCGTCCACCCGGGTCGGATCCTCCGCCGCCAGATGCTCGTAGGCATCGCCGGAGCGCCGCAGATCTCCGGCGTGGAGCGACGCGGCGGCGGTCTTGGCCCACAGGCGGCCGCCGGGATGCTTCGCGAGGGCCGCCCGGTACTGCACGGCGGCGGCGGTGAACTTCCCCGCTCCGTACGCGCGGTCGCCGAGCAGCTCGGGGTCGGCGCCGCCACCGCCGCAGGCGGCGAGGCCCAGGGCGACGAGCACCAGACGTCTCACTCCGTGCGGCCCACCATCGCGAGATAGGCCTCGACCCGCGCGTTCTCGGGTCGGCGCGCCAGACAGCTGGCCCACACTTCCCGCGCCCCATCGGTATCGCCCGACAGATAACGCGCCAGTCCCAGGGCCGCCTCGGCGTCCACGAAGTTGGGCCGCGCCGCGACGACGACCTCCAGCTCCTCCCGGGCCTCGAGCGCGCGTCCCGCCTCGAGCATCAGCCGCGCCATCCGGTACCGCAGATCGTGGAACGTGGGACCCAGCTCCAGCGCTCGCTCGTACTGCTCGATGGCCGTCGTCAGCGCGCCGACCTCCGCGTACGCCTGCGCGAGCTCCGCATGGCGGTTCGCGAGCTGGGCCGCGACGGGTGCCGGGAACCCGGCGACGGTGCCGGCGTCGATCGCCGCAGCGCGGCTGAACGTCTCCTGGGCCTCTTCGGTGCGGCCCATCTCGTTCAGAACGAGCCCGCGGTGGATCAGTGCCTCGATGTACCGCGGATTCAGCGCCAGGGCACGGTCGAACTCCGCCAGGGCGCGTTCCGGCTGCGCGAGCAGTGAGAGCGAGACGCCCAGGAGATGATGCACGTCGGCAAAGGCGTGGCCCTGCGACAGCACCTCCTCCAGCACGTGGACGGCGCCGTAATAGTCCTGCAGCGCGAATCGCTCGCGTGCCCGCGTCAGCAGCAGATCAGTGGGCGAATGCATAGGTCTCCCGAAACCACGCGACGAACTGCTCGATTCCACCGGCAAACGACGTCCGAGGCGCGTAGTGCAGCACCTCGGCGGCCCTGGCCGGGTCGGCGGCGGTCCGGCTGACGTCCCCCGGCTGCATCGGCGCCCGCCCGATCCGGGGCGTGACGCCCAGGGCGCGCGCGAGCTCGCTCACCATCGCGTCGAGGGCGATGGGACGGTTGCCACCAAGGTTCACATGCTCCACGGTGCCCGCCGCTGCCGTCCCCGTCCAGTCGATCGCCGATACGATTCCTGCCACCGCGTCGGTCACGAAGGTGTAGTCCCGGGTCTGGCCCTCGCCGTACAGCGTGATCGGCGCCCCTTCCATCATCCGGCGCGCGAAGGCGTGCATCGCGAGGTCGGGGCGCTGCCGCGGCCCGAAGACCGTGAACAGCCGGAGCGACATCGCGCGCAGGCCCGCGAGCGGCGCCAGCGCCTGGATCAGGAGCTCCGCGGCGCGCTTGGTCGCGCCGTACGGGGAGACGGGCGTGACCGCCGGGGCGTCCTCGCGGAACGGGAGCGGCGTGGTTGCTCCATACACCGAGGAGGACGACGCGAAGACCAGCCGCGTCGCACCGGCGGCGCGCATCGCGTCGAGCAGGGCGGCGGTGCCGCCCACGTTGACCGCCGCGTATCCCGCGGGGTCGGCCACCGACTGCCGCACGCCGGCGCGGCCGGCGAGGTGGACCACGACGGTGTCGGCGGTGACCAGCGAGGCCAGACGGTCCTGGTCGCGCACGTCGAGCTCGACGAACCGGAAGCCGGCACGGCTTTCAGCGGCCGCGAGATTCTCCTCCTTGACCGCACGCGGGTACAGCGGGTCGAAGTTGTCCACGCCGACGACCTCGTCACCGCGGTCCAGCAGCGCCTCGACGAGGTGCGAGCCGATGAATCCGGCTGCCCCCGTCACGAGGGCCCTGGTCACTGCGCCCGCCCGCGCCCGATGCCCTCGTACTCGAAGCCGAGGGCGCGGAGCCGTTCGGGGGCGTACAGGTTCCGTCCGTCGATGATCAGCGGCCGCCGCATCGCCCGGCGGACCCGCTCGAAGTCCGGTGTGCGGTACACGAGCCACTCGGTGACGACCACCAGCGCCTCCGCCTGATCGGCCGCGGCGTACGGATCGTGCGCATAGGTCACCCGTCCCGCGAAACGCCGCCGGGCCGTGTCCATCGCCTTGGGGTCGTGTACCGAGACCGTGGCGCCATCCGCCAGGAGACCGTCGATCAGCGGAATCGCCGGGCTCTCCCGCATGTCGTCCGTCTCCGCCTTGAAGGCCAGGCCCCAGACGGCGACCGACCGCCCGGCGAGCTCGTTGCCGAAGCGCCGGCGCACCTTGTCGAGGAGGACCAGCTTCTGCCGGTCGTTCACCAGCTCCACCGCGCGCAGCAGGTCGAGCGAGACGCCGGCACACTCCGCGGTGCGGATGGTGGCCTTCACGTCCTTGGGGAAGCACGAGCCGCCGTAGCCGGGACCGGGATAGAGAAAGTCCGGCCCGATCCGGCGATCCGATCCGATGCCGAGGCGGACCTGGCTCACGTCCGCCCCGACTGCCTCGCAGAACGTCGCCATCTGATTCATGAACGAGATTCGCGTAGCCAGCATCGCGTTGGCCGCGTACTTGGTCACTTCGGCCGACTCGATATCCATGAACAGGATCCGGTCGCCGCCGCGGCGAATGAACGGGGCATAGAGCTCCGTCATCACGGCGCGCGCCTCGTCGCTGTCGACACCGACGATCACGCGGTCCGGCTTCATGAAGTCCTCGACCGCCCCGCCCTGCTTGAGGAACTCCGGATTCGAGCAGACGTGGAACGGCGTCGACGTCATCCCGGCGATGGTGTCGCGCACCAGCGCGGCGGTGCCGACCGGCACCGTGGACTTGGTGACCACGACCTTCGCGTCGACCATGTGGCGCCCTATCGCGCGCGCCGCGTCGAGCACGTGCGAGAGATCGGCCGTCCCGTCCTCGCCGGGCGGAGTTCCCACCGCGATGAACACGACGCGCGCGCGCTCGACGGCCGGTCCGATCTCCGTCGTGAATCGCAGCCGGCCCTCAGCCTGATTCCGCGCCACGAGCGGCTGCAGCCCCGGCTCGTAGATCGGCAGCTCGTCGCGCCGGAGCCGCTCGACCTTGGGCGCATCGACGTCAACGCAGACGACGTCGTTCCCGGCCTCCGCTAGGCAGGCGCCGGCCACCAGGCCGACGTACCCGCTCCCGACCACCGTTACCCGCAATCAGCCGTCCCGCGGCAGGACGTGGCGGGTGTCCACCACCACGCGCGCCTCGCGCTTGATCATGCCGTAATCGATGCAGCTGTGATCGGTCACCACGACCACGCAGTCCGCGGCGGCCACCGACGCCGACGTGAGCGGCACCGACGCGTATGAATGGCCGTTCTCGCTGAACGCCGGCACATACGGATCGTGATACTCGACCTCGGCACCCTCGTCCTCGAGCAGCTTGATGATGTCGAGCGCCGGGCTCTCCCGGAGGTCGTTGATGTCCCGCTTGTACGCGACGCCGAGGACGAGAATCCGCGAGCCGCGCATCGCCTTGCTGTGGCTGTTGAGCGCCGCGGTCACCTTCCGCACCCAGAAGAGGGGCATCTCGGTGTTGAGCTCGCCCGCGAGGTCGATGAAGCGCGTCTTGTAGTTGAGCCCCCGCATCTTCCACGCGAGGTAGTGCGGATCGATGGGGATGCAGTGACCGCCGAGCCCGGGCCCGGGGAGGAACTTCATGAAGCCGAACGGCTTGGTGGCGGCGGCCTCGATGACCTCCCACACGTCGACACCGAGCTTGTCGCACACGATCGCCATCTCGTTCACGAGCCCGATGTTGACGCTGCGAAAGGTGTTCTCCAGCAGCTTGACCAGCTCCGCCGCCTCGGTGGTGGAGACGGGGACCAGCGTGTCGATCGCGGGCGCGTAGAGCGCCGTGGAGACTCGGACGCAGTCCGCCGTGATGCCGCCGACGACCTTCGGGGTGTTGCGGGTCCCGTACGTCGGATTGCCCGGATCGACCCGTTCGGGGCTGAAGGCGAGGAAGAAGTCGCGACCGACCTTGAGGCCGGTGCTCTCGAGCGCCGGCAGCATGATCTCCCGCGTCGTGCCGGGATAGGTCGTGCTCTCGAGGATGATCGCCTGTCCCTTCCGGAGGCTCTTCTTGACGGCCTCGGTCGCCGCGACGATGTAGCTGACGTCCGGGTCCTTGAACTTGGAGAGCGGCGTCGGGACGCAGATGGAGATCGCGTCGGCCTCACCCAGCCGGCTCGCGTCGGTCGTCGCCTGGAAGTGGCCGGAGCGGACCACCGCGGCGAACTCGTCGTCGTGGACGTCCTTGATGTGGGAGTGGCCGGCGTTGAGCCCGTCCACCACCCGCTGGCTGATGTCATATCCCAGGACGCGATAGCCCGCCTTTGCCAGCTCCACTGCGAGCGGGAGTCCGACGTAGCCGAGCCCGACGATGCCAAAGAGCGCTTCGCGGGTGTCCGCCTTCCGAATCAGATCGTCCGCAACCGTCATTTCAGTACTCCAGCGGCAGCGCGACCCGACGGCCGTCGCGCGCAGAGAGATAGGTGGCAACGAGGATTTCCAGTGAGCGCAGCCCTTCCCGCCCGTCCGTCTCCGGCGTCGCCTCGCCCCGGAGGGCCTGGATCACATTGTCGTAGTACAGCGGGTGCCCGAAGCCGTAGACCGACGTCGTCTCGTAGCTGGACTGCTCGACCAGCGCGTCGTCGGGATCACTGTCGGCGAACTCCCAGTGCTCGAACTTGTTCACCGCGACGCCGCCCAGTCGCACGGTGCCGCGCTCCCCGATAATGGTGATGGAGCCCTCGAGGTTCTTGGGGTACGTCAGCATCGTGACGTTCATGGAGCCGAGGGCCCCCGTCCGCCACCGGATGCTCACCACGCCGGTGTCCTCGACCTGGATGTTCCGGGCGAGGGTGGCGGTGTACGCCTGGAGACTCTCGACCGGCCCGATCAGCCAGTCGAGCAGATCGACGTAGTGGCTGGCCTGATTCATGAACGCGCCGCCGTCGAATTCCCACGTCCCGCGCCAGTCGGCGCTGTCGTAGTAGGACTGCGGCCGATGCCAGAGGACGTTCACGTTGACCATGTAGATGCGGCCGAAGCGGTCCTTGTCGACCGCCCGCTTGAGCAGCTGGAGCGTCGCGTTCCGGCGGTTCTGCTTGACCACGAAGAGATGGACGCCGGCCTGGTCGCACGCGTGGACCATCCGCTTCCCGTCCCGCCAGCGTGTGGCCATCGGCTTCTCGGTCATCACGTGCCGCCCGCTCGCCGCGACGGTGATCGCCTGGTCGGCGTGGAGGCCGCTGGGCGTCGCCAGGATCACGATGTCGGGATCGGAGCCGGCCAGCAGCTCCTCGAGGGTCCGGAAGCCGGGGGCGCCGGTGCGCGCCACCGCGCGCTCCAGAGCGGCCGGATCGATGTCACAGACGCCCACCACCTCCGCCCGGTCCGCGTGCTTCTCCAGCGCGCCGAGATGGTTGGCGGAGATGCGGCCGCAGCCTACCAGGGCAAAGCGGATGCGGCGGTCGGTGACGACCGGCTTGGTCACGAACATCGATGATCCCTGTTCCGATCGGCGGCCCGTCATGCGTAGAACTCCTCGACGGCTGAGATGACCGCATCCTGCTGACCGGATGTCAGCTCGGGGTAGATCGGGAGCGACAGCACCTCCGCCATCGCCTGCTCCGTGGCGGGAAGTGAGCCGCGCTCGTAGCCCAGCTCCGCGAAGCAGGGCTGGAGGTGCAGCCCCGTCGGATAGTAGACGGCGCTTCCGATTCCGCGGGCCTTCAGGTGCGCCTGCAGGTCGTCGCGCCGGGGCGCGCGGATCGTATACTGATGGAAGATGTGCTCGTTGGCCGGATCGGTGACCGGCGGAACGACGGCGCCACTCGCGGCGAACGCCTCGGTGTAGCGTGCCGCGTGGCTGCGCCGTGCCTCGCTCCAGCCGGCGAGGAAGGGCAGCTTGGCCAGCAGCACCGCCGCCTGAAGGGTGTCGAGCCGGCTGTTGAAGCCGACCTCATCGTGATGGTACTGCTTCGCGCCACCGTGGAGGCGCAGCTTCCGCAGGCGCTCCGCCACGGCATCGTCCTGCGTCACGATCATCCCGCCGTCGCCCCAGCCGCCGAGATTCTTGCTCGGAAAGAAGGAGAGCGTGCCGACGCTGGCGAGCTCGCCGGCCATCCGCCAGGTACCGTCGATCCGCCGGCGGGCGCCGATCGCCTGCGCGCCGTCCTCGATGATCGCCAGGCCGTGCCGGGCGGCGAGCGGCAGGATGCGCTCCATCGGCGCCATCTGGCCATAGAGGTCCACGACGACGATGGCGCGGGTCCGCGGCGTGATCGCGGCCTCGATCGCCTCCGGCGCGATGTTGAAGGTGCCGGGGTCGATGTCGGCGAAGACGGGGGTCCCGCCGGCGTTGTGGATGGCGCCTGCGGTGGCGAAGAAGGTAAAGGCGGGCGCGATCACCTCGTCGCCCGGCTCGAGATCGAGCGTCTTGAGCGGCAGGAGCAGCGCGTCGGTGCCGCTGGCGCAGGCGACCGCGTGCCGCGCGTGACACAGTTCCGCGATCCGGTCTTCCAGTGCCGGCACCTCGGGACCCATGATGAACGTCTGACGCTCGATCACGGCCATCACCGCGGGGATGACGCTGTCGCGGATCGTCTCGTGCTGCGCCACCAGATCAAGCAGAGGAACGTTCACGCCGGCATCCTTGGCAAAGCGCCCGCGCCTCGGCCGGAGTCGGCCGCTCGCCCGGGCGCGCTCGAAAACGACGGGTTCTGCAAAGCCGGGAAAGCTATCCACCCCTCCGAGGCGGGTCAATCACGACGAGCCCGCCGTCACGCTCCTCGTAGGAGGCGCCGCAGGCGCCGCAACGGGCGCCGCCGCCACGGAACTGCAGCCGCTCGCCGCACTGGCAGATCCATCCGACCCGGCGCGCCGGCACTCCGACCATCAGCGCATACGGGGGGACGTCGCTCGTCACCACGGCGCCCGCACCGATGAAGCTGAACTCGCCGAGCGTGACGCCGCAGACGATCGTCGCGTTGGCGCCGATCGAGGCGCCCCGGCGCACCAGCGTCTGCCGGTACTCGGACTTCCGGGAGACGTGGCTCCGCGGGTTGATGACGTTGGTGAAGACGCAGCTGGGCCCGCAGAAGGTGTCGTCCTCCAGCACGACGCCTTCATAGATCGACACGTTGTTCTGGATCTTCACGTTGTTCCCGATCCGGGTCCGGGGCATCACGACGACGTTCTGTCCAAGGCTGCTCCGCTCGCCGATCACCGCGCCCGGCATCACGTGGCAGAAGTGCCAGATCTTCGTGCCGGCTCCGACGACGGCGCCGTCGTCCACGTAGGCCGATTCGTGCGCGAAATAGTCTGCTGCACCGCTCACGTCAGCCGCTCCATTCTGCGCTCATCTCGCGGGCGAGGGCGTGCCACTCCTGCAGCGAGCGAACCTCGCCGACCCGGCTCCGGAGCGCGATGATCGCGTCGGTGGCCGCCGAGGCCGCCGACAGCGTGGTGGTATACGGCACGCGCTGCTGCAGCGCGGCCCGGCGGATGGCGTAGTCGTCCTGCTGCGTCAGCTTGCCGAGCGGCGTGTTGACCAGGAGCTGGATCTGGCCCGATACGATCAGGTCGATCGCGTTGGGCCGGCCCTCGTGGACCTTGAGCACCCGGCCCGCCGGAATTCCCCGGGCGCGCAGATGCCGCGCGGTGCCCTCCGTGGCGAGGATCCGGAAGCCGAGTTCCTGGAAGCGGCGCGCGATCGGCACCACGCTGGTCTTGTCGTGGTCGTTCACCGTGATGAAGACGGCGCCCTCGAGCGGCAGGGCCCCGTCGGCCGAGGCCTGGGCCTTGGCGAACGCCATCCCGAACGAGTCGGCGATCCCCATCACCTCGCCGGTCGAGCGCATTTCCGGCCCGAGGACGAGGTCCACCCCCTGGAACTTGCTGAACGGGAAGACCGCCTCCTTCACCGCGACATACGGCTGGAGCACGTCGTCCTCCAGACCCAGTTCGTCGAGGGTGCGCCCGACGGCGACCGCGGCGGCCAGCGAGGCGAGCGGAACGCCGGTCGTCTTCGACACGAACGGCACCGTGCGCGAGGCCCGTGGATTCACCTCCAGGACGTAGACCACGCCATCGCGAATCGCGTACTGCACGTTGAGGAGTCCGACGACACCCAGCTTGAGGGCGAAGGCGCGGGTGTACTCCCGCATCTGCGCCACCTGCTCCTCGGTGATGAGGTACGGCGGCAGCACGCAGGCGGAGTCGCCCGAGTGGATCCCCGCATCCTCGATGTGCTGCATGACGCCGCCGATGACGCAGCGGCGGCCGTCGGAGATCGCGTCCACGTCCGCCTCGAACGCGTCCTCGAGGAACCGGTCGATGAGGACCGGGTGCTCCGGCGCGATCCGCGCCGCCCGCGCGAAGTACGAGCGGAGCGACGGCTCGTCGTAGACGATCTCCATCGCGCGCCCGCCAAGGACGTACGACGGCCGCACCAGCACCGGGTAGTCCACCCGGCCGGCCACCGCCACCGCCTCCTCCACCGAAAAGGCGATCCCGCTCGGCGGCTGGCGGACGCCCAGCTCGCGAGCGAGCGCCTCGAACCGGCCCCGATCCTCCGCCAGGTCGATCGCCTCGGGGGAGGTGCCCAGGATCTTCACCCCTTCGCGCTCGAGCCCGCGCGCCAGCCGGAGCGGCGTCTGGCCGCCGAGCTGGACCACGACACCGACGGGCTGCTCCAGGTTGACGATCTCGAGCACGTCCTCGAGCGTCAGCGGCTCGAAGTAGAGCGCATCCGAGATGTCGAAGTCGGTGGACACCGTTTCCGGATTCGAGTTGACCATCACCGTGCGGTAGCCCATCTCGCGGAAGGCGAGGGCGGCGCGGACGCAGCAGTAGTCGAACTCGACCCCCTGACCGATCCGGTTCGGGCCGCTGCCCAGGATCACCACGGTGTCCCGCCCGGCGGGGGCGGCCTCGTTCTCCTCGTCGTAGGACGAGTAGAGATACGGCGTCGACGAGGGGAACTCGCCGGCGCACGTATCCACCGTCTTGTAGGCCGGCCGGATCCCCAGCCGGTGACGGAGCGCGCGGATCTCGGTCTCCTTGAGCCCCCGGAGATCGGCCAGCTGGCGGTCGGAGAAGCCAAGCCGCTTCATCGCGCGCAGCTCGAAGGCGATCTCCTCGTCACCGCCGGTGGTGCAGCTCCCGGTCCAGCGGAGCTCCGCCTCGAGCAGCTCGGCCATCTGATGGAGGAACCAGGGATCGATCCCGCTCCGCTCGTGCACCTCCGCCACCGAGACGCCGGCCTGGAGCGCGCGGCGCACCTGGAAGATCCGCTCGGGCGTCGGGGTGTGCAGCGCGGCCACGACCGTCTCGCGCAGGTCGTCAGCCAGCCGGTCGTCGGAGGAGTGCGCGGCGGCCGTCCACCCCGGCCGATCGATCTCGAGGCCGCGGAGCGCCTTCTGAAATGCCTCCTTGAAGGTGCGGCCGATCGCCATCACCTCGCCGACCGCCTTCATCTGCGTCGTGAGCGTCGGATCGGCGGCCGGAAACTTCTCGAACGCGAAGCGCGGCACCTTCACCACGACGTAGTCGAGCACCGGCTCGAACGACGCGGGCGTCGTCTTCGTGATGTCGTTCGGCAACTCGTCGAGCCGGTAGCCCACGGCCACCTTGGTGCCGATCCGCGCGATGGGGAATCCGGTCGCCTTGGAGGCGAGTGCCGAGGAGCGGGAGACACGCGGATTCATCTCGATCACCAGCTGCTCGCCGGTCTCCGGATTCACGGCGAACTGGATGTTGCAGCCGCCGGCCGCGACGCCGACCTCGCGGATGATGGCGATGGCGGCATCGCGCATCTGCTGGTACTCGCGGTCGGTGAGCGTCATGATGGGGGCGACGGTGATCGAGTCGCCGGTGTGCACACCCATCGGATCGAGGTTCTCGATGGAGCAGACGATGACGACGTTGTCGGCGCCGTCCCGCATGAGCTCGAGCTCGAACTCCTTCCAGCCGATGATGCTCCGCTCGACGAGGACGGACCCGACCGGCGAGAGCTCCAGTCCTCGGCGGATCAGCGTCTCGAACTCCTCGCGGTTGTAGGCGATCCCGCCACCGGTGCCGCCCAGCGTGAAGGACGGCCGGAGGATCGCGGGGTAGCCGGTCGCCTCGACAGCATCGAGCGCATCCTCGAGGCTGGTGACCGTCCGGCCCTCCGGCGTCGCCAGGCCGATCCGCCGCATTGCCTGGGCGAACTCCTCCCGGTCCTCGCCGATCCGGATGGCCCGCTCATTCGCGCCGATCAGCTCGACGCCGAACTTCTCCAGCGTCCCGTCCCGGTGCAGGGCCATCGCCACGTTGAGTGCGGTCTGGCCTCCCATCGTCGGGAGCAGCGCATCGGGGCGCTCGCGCTCGATTACCCGCGCCACCCACTCGGGAGTGACCGGCTCGATGTAGGTCCGATCGGCGAGCTCAGGGTCCGTCATGATCGTGGCCGGGTTCGAATTGACCAGCACCACGCGGTAGCCCTCTTCCTTGAGGGCGCGCACCGCCTGCGTGCCGGAGTAGTCGAACTCGGCGCCCTGTCCGATCACGATGGGGCCGGAGCCGATCAGCAGGATCGTCTTGAGGTCAGTACGTTTCGGCATCCAGCATGTCCCGCAGCGTCTGGTCCATTGAGATGGCGGGCGTCCAGCCGGTCGCCCGCCGCAGCTTCGTCGAGTCACCCACGAGATACGGCAGATCGGCGCGCCGCATCAGCGTCGGGTCGGGCTCCGGCTGCGCGTCCACGCCGACCGCCGCAGCCATCTGCGCGAAGAGGTCCGTGAGTGCGACCCCCTCTCCGCGCGACACATTATACGTCTCCCCGGGCTCCCCGCGCTCGATGAGCAGCCCGTAGGCCCGGGCGATGTCGCGCACGTCGCTCAGATCGCGGACGGGCGCGAGGTTCCCCACCCGCACCGTTCGCGCACCGGTCTGCCGCGCCGCCCGAAGCCGCCCGAGGAGCGCCGGCACGAAGAAGACGTCGCGCTGCCCCGGGCCGGTGTGGGTGAACGGCCGTGCCACCATCACCGCGAGCCCCGTCCGCCGCGCCACCTCGAGGGCGGCGATCTCCGCGCCGACCTTGCTGGCCGCGTAGGGCGACTGCGGCTTCAGCTCGTCGTCCTCGCGGAGCGGCCGGTGCGCCTCGCCGTATACCTCCCCGGTGGACACGACCAGCAGCTTCGGATCTGCCGCCCCCGTCTCCCGGAGCGACGCAGCCGCTTCTGCGACCCGCGCGGTCCCCGCCGCGTTGATGATCCAGGCGCCGCCGGGATCGCGCCGTGCCTCGGCGCTCGACGCCATCGCCGCCAGATGCACGACCGCGTCGCATGGCACGCTCAGCGCCGCCTGCACCGAGTCGGCATCGGTCAGCTCGAACGGCACGGCAGTTACGCCGGCGGCGGCCGTCCATGGTGCATCGCTCCCCGGGCGGACCGCTGCGCGAACGATGTGTCCCCGCTCCCGGAGCTCGCGGACGAGGTGGCGGCCGACGAACCCGTCCGCGCCGGTCACGAGCACCCTCATCCGCGCGCGCCGAGTCTCTCGAGATCGGCGTCCACCATCATCGCGATGAGTCCCGCGAAGTCCACCGTCGGCGTCCAGCCGAGCTCCGCCTTTGCCTTCGACGGATCGGCGACGAGAAGATCGACCTCGGCCGGCCGGATGAAGCGGGGATCGGTGACGACGTACTCCCGCCAGTCGAGCCCCACGTGCCCGAACGCCGTCTCGACGAGGTCGCGCACGGTGTGGCAGACGCCGGTGCCGATGACGTAGTCCTGCGCCGTCGGCTGCTGCAGCATGCGCCACATCGCGTCCACGTAGTCCGCTGCGTAGCCCCAGTCGCGCCGGGCGTCGAGATTGCCCAGCCGCAGCTCGCTCGCGAGCCCCAGCTTGATGCGGGCCACGCCGTCGGTCACCTTCCGCGTGACGAACTCGATGCCCCGGCGCGGCGACTCGTGGTTGAACAGGATGCCGCTCACCGCATAGAGCCCGTACGACTCGCGGTAGTTGACCGTGATCCAGTGGCCGTACGCCTTGGCGACCCCGTACGGCGACCGCGGATAGAACGACGTCGTCTCCCGCTGCGGCGTCTCGGTCACCCGGCCGTACATCTCCGACGAGCTCGCCTGATAGAAGCGGGCGGCCGGGTGAGCGAGGCGGATCGCCTCGAGGATGCGGGTGACGCCGAGCGCGGTGAACTCACCGGTGAGCACCGGCTGGCTCCAGGAAGTCGGCACGTACGACTGCGCGGCGAGGTTGTAGACCTCGTCGGGCCTTGCGCCCTGCATCACCATGGTGAGGGAGTGCTGGTCGAGCAGATCGGCCGGCACGATCTCGATCCGGTCGAGCAGGTGCTCGATCCGCTCGTAGCTGTGGTGGCTGGTGCGGCGGACGACGCCGACCACCTCGTAGCCCTTGGAGAGCAGCAGCTCGGCGAGGTACGACCCGTCCTGGCCGGTGATGCCGGTGATGACGGCCTTAGGCATGCGCGCACCGGGGTAGTTGTGTCATCGCCATCCCGCGATTAGGTTTACGGGCTGATTTTCGTACGCGTCGAGCACCTTCTGAAGGATGGGTCATATGGCACGGGTCTGTTCCGTGTGCGCCAAGGGGCCGGTCACCGGCAACAATGTCAGCCACGCCAACAACCGGACGAAGCGCCGGTGGTACCCCAACCTCCAGACGGTCCGCGTCCTGGTGGACGGTGCGCCGAAGCGGGTGCGCGTCTGCACGCAGTGCCTCAAGAGTAACAAGGTCGCCAAGGCGAGCTGAGGCGGCGGCGGCTGGTTTGAAAAAAGGGGACCCGAGGGTCCCCTTTTCGTTTGCGGGTCGGTCGGCGAGTCGAGCCGGAGCGCGGGTCACTCGGCGAGGAGCTCGATCCGCGCGACGTCGGCGCCATCGCCCGGCCGGTGGCCGAGCTTGAGAATGCGGGTGTAGCCGCCGGGCCGGCCCGCGAAGCGGGGGCCGATCTCGGCGAACAGCTTCGACAGGGCGGCACGGTCGTGGATCTTCTGCGAGACGAGCCGGCGCGCGTGCAGGTCACCCCGGCGCGCGAGCGTGATGAGCTTCTCCGCGAACGGCCGGAGCTCCTTGGCCTTGGCTTCGGTCGTGACTACGCGCTCGTGCGCGAAGAGACTGGTGGCCATGTTGTTCAGCATCGCCCGCTTGTGCGTAGACGTGCGGGACAGCTGGCGGCCCTTGGCGCGGTGGCGCATTACGCGTTCTCCCCGTTCGTCACGACCGACGGGATGGCAGGGGGCTGACCGGGCCGCGCGATCCGCAGATCGCCGTCGGTCTCCTCGAACGCCATGCCGAAGTTCAGTTCCTCGCGCTTGAGCAGGTCGGCGATCTCCTGGAGCGCCTTCTCACCCACGTTCTTGACCTTGAGCAGATCCTCCGCCGTGAACTCCACCAGATCCTTGAGGGTCCGGATGTTCGAGTTCTTGAGCGAATTGAGCGATCGCACCGAAAGGGGCGGCTGCAGGTCGTCGATCAGGCGCGACAGGCGGGCGCGGAGGTTGCCGCTCCCGGCCTCGGCCGGCTCGGTCTGATCGCGGAAGGTCGGCACCTTGCCGAAGTCCACGAAGTACTGGAAGTGCTGCTGGGCCAGCGCCGCCGCGTAGGCGATCGCGTCTTCCGGCGTGATGGTGCCGTTGGTCTCGATCGACACAGTGAGGCGATCGTAGTCGGTGCGCTGGCCGACGCGGGTCTCCGCGACGGTGAAGTTGGCGCGGCGCACCGGATTGTAGATCGCGTCGATGCGGACCAGATCGATCGGCAGCGAGCGGTCGGCCGGGTGCAGCTCGGACTCGACGTAGCCGCGGCCCTTGTTGACGTAGAGCTCCATGTTCACGTCGCGGTCGTCCTGGAGCGTGAACAGCAGGTGATCCGGGTTGATCACGCGGACCGAGCCGTGCTCCTGGATGTCGCGGGCGTAGACGGGGCCGGCGCCGGTGCGCTTGATGTGCAGCACAGCCTCGTCCACCTCGGGATCGAGCACCAGCGTGAGCGCCTTCAGGCGCTGCACGATCTGGTGCACATCCTCCAGCACCCCCTGCACCGTCTGGTGCTCGTGCACCACGCCGTCCAGCCGGAAGCCCCACACCGCCGAACCACGCAGCGACGAGAGAAGCAGGCGCCGGAGCGAGTTGCCGAGGGTGTAGCCGAAGCCGCGCTCGAGCGGCTGGAGGCGGAATTCAGCGACGTTCGGATTGTCGTCCCGCTTCGTCATTTCGACGAGGTGGGGACGAACCAGACCGGTCAGATCAATGCTCATGGTCACTTCGAGTACAGCTCGACGATGAGCTGCTCCTGGGCGTTAACGGGAATCGCCTCGCGGGTCGGGCGCTCGACCAGCCGGCCGGCGGCCTTGTCGGCATCCACCGAGAGCCAGCTGACGGGCGCGCCGCGGGAGGCCTGCTCCTGCGCGGCCTTCACCGAGACGAGCTCGCGGCTCGATTCGGTGACCCGGACTTCGTGTCCCGGCACCACGTGGAACGACGGGACGTCGACGCTGCGGCCATTCACTTCGACATGGCCGTGGCGGATGAGCTGGCGGCCTGCCTTGCGGCTTGCCGCGAAGCCCATGCGGTAGACGATGTTGTCGAGCCGGGTCTCGAGCGCCACCAGCAGGTTGGTGCCCTTGACGCCCGGTTCGAGCGACGCCGTCTCGAACGTGTTGCGGAACTGGCGCTCGGTGAGGCCGTACATGCGCTTCACCTTCTGCTTCTCGCGCAGCTGCTTCGCGTACTCGGAGGTCTTCCGCGGACGACCGCCGCCGCTCTGGCCGTGCTGCCCCGCGGGGTACGGCCGGCGCTCCACCGGGCACTTCTCGGTGAGGCACTTGGTGCCCTTCAGGAAGAGCTTGGTGCCTTCGCGGCGGCACTGGCGGCAGCTGGGACCGATATAGCGTGACATGGATCAGACCCGCCGCTTCTTCGGGGGACGGCACCCGTTATGAGGAATCGGCGTGACGTCCCGGATGGACACGACGCGCAGCCCGACCGACGCGAGCGCCTGAATGGCCGACTCGCGGCCGCTGCCCGGGCCCTGGACCCGGACGTGCACCCGGCGCAGGCCGAGGTTCATCGCTTCGCGGCCGCAGTTCTCCGCGGCGACGGTGGCGGCGAACGGCGTGGACTTCTTCGAGCCCTTGAAGCCCGCCTTGCCGGCGGTGCCCCAGGCGAGCGCGTTGCCCCGCATGTCGGTGATGGTGATGAGCACGTTGTTGAAGGTCGCGCTGATGTGCGCGATCCCCTCCGACTCGACCACCTTCTTGGAACGCTTGCCCGCCGGCTTCGGCGCCGGCGCCGCTGGAGTAGGACTCGTCATTTACTTCTTCGTCACTTTCTTCTTGCCCGCGATGGCACGGCGCGGCCCCTTCTTGGTGCGCGCGTTCGTGTGAGTGCGCTGCCCGCGTACCGGAAGCCCGCGGCGATGCCGAATGCCGCGGTAGCTCCCGATATCCATCAGGCGCTTGATGTTCATGGCGACTTCGGTGCGCAGCGCGCCTTCCACCTTGACCGACCGCTCGATGATCTGGCGCAGCCGTGCGACCTCGGCGTCCGACAGATCGCGGACCCGGGTGTCGACGTTGACGCCGGTTTCATTGAGGATGCGGGCGCTGGTGGGACGGCCGATGCCGTAGATGTACGTCAGCGCGACTTCGACGCGCTTCTCGCGCGGAAGGTCCACCCCTGCGATGCGTGCCATGATCAGCCTTGCCGCTGCTTGTGCTTCGGGTTGCGCTTGCAGATGATGCGCGTGACGCCCTGGCGCTTGATCACCTTGCAATGCTCACAGATCGGCTTCACACTCGAACGAACCTTCACACGTAGTCTCCCGGGGCCAAATTAAGGACTAGCATTCCAATATAGAGTGAGCCCGGAAGTGACGCAAGGGAACACGTTTGCCTTCGCCCCAACCCTCCCCCGTCCTACTCCACCACCCGCAGTTCGGCCAGCTCCCATCGCGCCCCCGTCAGCCGGTACGCCAAAAGCACCCGCTGGGACCGCAGCTCCTGCGTCCCGGTCACCCGAAAGCGCCGCTGCAGCTCGACATAGCCGACACCGGGCTGAACCTGCCGCGCCGAGCGGACGGTGACCTCGATGTCCTTTCCTCCGGCGAGAAAGCCGCGGAGAAGCGCCGCAGCCTGAGCGCGCCCCACGGCCGGCGCCGGATCGGCCCCGGGAAGCTGGACGAGGATCTCGGGACCCGACGCCACCACCCCGCCGGCGTCGTGCGCCAGCCAGGCCGCCCGAACCCCGGCCGCCGCCGCCTGCAGCGGCGGCTCCTGCGCTCCGGCGCCCGCAGCCCCGATCATCAGACCGGCAGCCAACAGCATCACCCAGCGTCGCATCCACCCTCCCTCATCAGCTCCGCCAGCACCTCCGCCGGCTCCGCCGCGGTCGTGATCGGCCGCCCCACTACGAGGTGAGTCGCCCCGTCCCGCACCGCCTCGGCGGCCGAGGCGGTGCGCCGCTGGTCATCGGCGGCGTCGCTGGACCGGCGAATCCCCGGAACGACCAGCCGGGCGGCGGGGCCCAGTCGTTCTCGCACGACCCGTGCCTCCCGCGGTGAGCACACGATGCCCGCGAGACCCGCCGCGGCGGCGCTCTCCGCCAGCCGCAGGACCTCAGCCGCCGCCTTGACTCCACGGCGTCCGACCACGCGGGCGAACGAGGCGTCGTCATGCGAGGTCAGCACTGTCACCCCGACGAGGGCAAGATCGTCGCCGGCAGCAGCGCGAGCGGCCCGCATCATCTCGATCCCGCCCAGTGTGTGTACCGTCGCCATCGCGACGCCGGCGTCCCGTGCAGCCGCGACCGCGCCGGCCACGGTATTGGGGATGTCGTGCCACTTGAGGTCCAGGAAGACGGACAGACCGCGCCTCCGGAGCTCGTCGAGCAGCGCCGGTCCCTCACGCGTGAAGAGGATCGACCCGACCTTGACCCAGCGGGCGCGGGGAAGGCGCTCGAGGAGCGCGAGCGCGTCTTCGGCGGCGGCCATGTCCAGCGCGATGACGATCTCAGCCATCCTCACGCTCCAGGTCGGTGACGACCCGCTCGGGGAGCCGCGGATCGGCCAGCGCCGCCGTTCCGATGCCGACGAGCGAAGCGCCTGCGCTCAGGTACTGCCTCACGTCGGCGGCGCTCCGCACACCGCCGACGCCAATCACCGGCAGCCCGGTCCGCTCCACAACCCGAGCCGTCGCGAGGACCCCCACCGGAAGGAGAGCGGGCCCGCTGACTCCCCCGTTCCCCTGTCCGAGCCGCGCCGGCCCGCGCCCGTCGTGGCCCCGCAGAAGACCGGGGATCGTATTGACGACGGTAATGCCGTCGGCGCCCGCGTCGCGGGCGACGAGCGCCGTGCCGGCGATATCGGGGAGCGCGGGCGAGAGCTTGGCGATGAGCGGCAGCGACGTCGCTGCACGGCAGCTCGCGATGACGCGGCGTACCGAGCCCGGGTCGGCGCCGAATTCCATTCCGCCGGCGTGGGTGTTGGGGCAGGAGAGATTGATCTCGAAGGCCGTGATGACGTCGAAGCCGGCGAGGCCCGCGATGACCGCCGCGTACTCCTCCAGGGCGAAGCCGACCACATTGACGATCAGCCGGGTCAGGCCAAGGCGCCGCGCGAGCCAAGGGAGCTCGTGTTCCCGCACATGCGCGAGCCCCGGGTTGGCGAGGCCGACCGAGTTGAGCATGCCGCCGGCGAACTCGGCCACGCGGGGTGGCGGATTCCCGGCACGAGGCTCCAGCGAAACCGCCTTGCTCACGATGCCGCCGAGCCGGTCGAGATCGACGATTCCGTCGAGCTCCCGTCCGAAGCCGGCAGTGCCGGCCGCCAGCAGGATGGGATTCCGGAAGCTGGTGCCGAAGACCGACCGCGCGAGGTCGGCGGACACTAGCGTGGTTCGACCGGGCGGCGGGTACCGGGCGTCGTCGGCTGACCCTGCCCCGGCCGTGGCTGCGTCCCCGGGAGCACCCCGCCCGAGAATTCGGCAAAGCGGTTGAGCGAATCCTCGAGAACCTTGAGCCCCGGTCCGATCTCGCCGCGAAGCGCCGCCATGTAGGGGCTCGCCGCGTAGCGCTCCAGCAGCGCCGGGAACTCCGGCACGGCGTCGGGGTCCAGCTGATGGAGCGCGAGGACCGCCTTGGGCGCGTACGGCGAGTCGGGCCGCTCATCCACAAGACGGCGGAAGAGCACCTCGGCAAGCGACGGAATCCCGAGCGCATCGCGCGCGGTCTCGGCGGCCAGGAAGAGCGCGAGGTCGGACCGGGGGGCACCCGCCGCCGTGGAGTCGGACGCGGCGCGCAGGCGCGTGACGGCATCGGCGAGCACTGCCGCTCTCGCTCTGGCCCCGGGCACGTCGCGAAGCGCCTCCAGGGTGTCCACCACGAGGGCGAGATCGGCTGACGTCCGCGCGCGGGCGAGGCGCTGCTCTGCGCGCGCCAGGCGGGCCCGGCCGGCCGGCTCCGTCCCCGGTCCCGCGGCCGCGGCTTCGACCAGCCGCGCATCGCCCCGCACGGAATCGGTGGGCATGAGCCTGAGCCCGTCATTGAGCAGCCATTGTGACTTCATCGCCGGCGTGGCGGTGGGCAGCGCTCGCAGCCGGTCCACGAGCGCCGACATCGCTCTCGCGTCCCGGCGGCCGCCGGCGCTGAGGAGCGAATCCCACGGCGCCGCGGTGTCGGCGTGGGCGATGGCGCTGTCGGCCAGCGCGAGCGCGTCGGGGATGCGGCCGGTGCCGGCCAGCGCCACCATCCGTTCCGCCGCGAGCCGCGGATCGGCCACATTGGCAGCGGCGTCAAGTGCGGCCTGATAGCTCCCGCTCAGCCGAAGGGCATGCACGTACTGGAAGCGCGCCTCGTTCCTCACCAGCGGGTCGCGCGCCCCGGTGACCTGGCCGTAGGCTTCGGCCGAGCCGGCGATGTCGCCGAGGCGCGCCAGGCAGCGCGCAAGCTCGAACGTGCCCGCTTCGACGGCAGCCGAATCGGTGGCGGCGGGGAGCGCCTGGCGCAGCGCGGGGACGGCATCGCCACACTGATCCATCCGGCCGAGGGCGCGCGCACGCAGAAGCTGAACCTGCGGGATGTAGGGACTGGCCGGATGCCGCGCGATGACGGTGTCGGCCTTCACGACCACCTGCGCCCAGTAGTCGCGGGCCTCGATGGTGCGGCCGTCACGCTCGGCGCGCTCGGCGGCGTGAGTCAGCCGCTTCGCGTTGTAGACACCGTTGTAGTAGACACAGCCGCTCAGGAGCAGGACGGCCGAGACCGCGGCGGCCCTCATCGGCTCGCCGCCGAGTCGGCGCCGGAATCGGTCCGCCGCTCGTACTCGTGGAGGTACGCCACGACCGCATCCGCCAGCGCGACGGCGAGCCTGCGCTGTCCCGTGGTCTGCGTGAGGAACCGCCCGTCCTCGGGATTGGTGCTGTAGCCGAGCTCGGCGAGCACCGCCGGACGCCGCGCGGTCGTCAGCACCATGAACCCCGCCTGCTTGACGCCGCGGTTGCTGCCGGTGTGCACCTGATCCAGGTTGTCCTGCACCCGCGCCGCGAGCAGCGCCGACTCGCGCAGGTGCTCGTTGAGCTGGAGGTCCTTCAGAATGAAGTCGAGGCCGCCGCTGGGATTCGCTGCGACGGTCTCGGTCTCGAAGCGCACCGCCTCGTTCTCCATCCGCGCCACGCGCCGGGCATCCTCCGTCTTCGCTTCCGCGAGGAAGTACGTCTCGAAGCCGCGTGCGGCGGTATACCCGGGACGCTTCGGCAGCGAGTTGATGTGGATGCTGAGGAAGAGATCGCAGCCGTCGCTGCAGTAGCTGCCGCGGTCGCCCAGGGCGATGAGCGTGTCGGTGGTGCGCGTCATCCGCACGGCGACGCCGCGCCGCCGGAGCTCGTCGCGAACGAGGAGTCCGATCTGCAGCGTCACGTCCTTCTCCCGCACACCGCGCGGAAAGAAGAGCCCGGGATTGCCGGGGTCCACTCCGCCGTGACCCGGATCGATGGTGACCAGGTGCCCGGGCCTGATGCCGGAAGGCAGGCGCCCCTCGTCGTCACGACGGGACGTCGAGACGACCTGCGGGGCGCGCGGCGAGGCCGGCGGCGCGCCGGCTTCCGTCAGGCGGGCCGCATCGGCGTCGTAGCGATAGCGGTCGGCGAAGAGCCGTGGCAGCACCTCGGCGACGAACTGGAGCGGGAGATACAGGGTGTCGCGGGTCAGTGCAGCGCCCGCAGCCAGCGGCCGGACCCGGTTGTTGTAGACGTAGAACGGAGCGCCGAGCAGGAAGCGGAACGGCTGGCGCCCGATCGAGATCTCGGCCCAGGAGCCCGAGACGCGCACGCTGCCGCCGAGTGCAGCCACGAGTGCGGATGCGGCCAGCACCGGCGCACCGCCGGCGTCGTCCCGCAGCTCGATCGACCGCTCGCCGCGCGCCGTCGCGATGGTGATCGACGACGGAGCCGGGCCCGCAGCGAGGAGCGCCGCGAGGGTCAACGCACCGATCATGCGCGCCTCCGTGCCGCCATCGCCCGATCGGCGTCGCGCTGCGCGATCCGGCGCTTCAGATCCTCGCGCTTGTCGTGCTGCTTCTTGCCGCGGCCAAGCGCGAGCGCGACCTTCGCTCGCCCATCCTTGAAGTAGAGCTCGAGGGGCACGAGGGTGAGCCCTTCCCGCTCGACCGCCCCGATCATGCGCTCGATCTCCCGGCGATGCAGCAGGAGCTTCCGGCTGCGCACCGGGTCGTGGTTGTAGCGGTTCCCCTGCTCGTACGGCGTGATGTTCATCCCCTCCAGAAAGACTTCGCCATTCCTGAGACGCGCGTACGCCTCCTTGATGGACGCCTTCCCGTTCCGAAGCGACTTGACCTCGGTTCCGGTCAACACGATCCCCGTCTCCCATGTCTCGAGGACATGGTAGTCATGCGTCGCCTTGGGATTGCGGGCAACGGACGTTTTCCGCTCTGCGGATGGGGGCGATTTCTGAGGCACGGCGGTGGTCTCGAGCAAATGATAGGCCACGTGACGATCGGAATCAACTTCTCAGCTTGACGCGCGCATGCCGTCTCTGGTAGAATTGCCGACTCGCCGAAGTGGTGGAACTGGTAGACGCGCTGCGTTCAGGGCGCAGTGGGCGCAAGCCCGTGCGGGTTCGAGTCCCGCCTTCGGCACTATCCCCCCCAGGCTTCGATTCCTCCGGACAGACTGCGGACGTCGGCAAAACCGGCGGCCCGCAGGATTTCCGCAGCCCTCCGCGACCGGGTGCCGCGCTGGCAGTACGCGACGACCGGCTGCCGCGAATCCAGTTCGCCCAGACGCGCCGGCAGCTCCCCCAGGGGAATGAGCCGCGCGCCGTCGATCCGGCCGAGCTCCCATTCGAACGGTTCCCGCACATCGACGAGCGTCATCACCCGCCCGGCCTCCCGCTCGGCGCGCAGCTCGTCGACGCTCAGCTCGATGCTCGAGTCGATCGTGCCGATCCCGCAGAACGCTTCGTAGTCCACCAGCTCGCGGATCGTCGGCGCCTCGCCGCACACGGGGCACGCCGGGTCCCGCCGGAGCCGGAGCTCGCGGAAGCGGAGCCGGAGCGCGTCGAACAGGAGCAGCCGCCCCGCGAGCGACTCGCCAGCGCCGAGCACGAGCTTGATCGCCTCCAGCGCCTGGATGCTGCCGATCACGCCGGGCAGCACGCCCAGCACGCCGCCTTCGGCGCAGGTCGGGACGAGGCCGGGCGGTGGCGGCTCGGGATAGAGACACCGGTAGCAGGGGCCGTCGGTCGTCGCGAAGACGGAGGCCTGGCCCTCGAACCGAAAGATGCTGCCGTAGACGTACGGCCGGCCGAGCAGGACGCAGGCGTCGTTGACGAGATAGCGAGTCGGGAAGTTGTCCGATCCGTCCACCACGATGTCGTACTTCGCGAGCAGGTCCAGTGCGTTGTCGCGGCTCAGGCGGAGCTCGTGCTGCTCGACCGCGACGCCGGGATTGAGCTCGGCGATTCGGGCAGCGCCTGACTCGAGCTTCGATCTGCCGACCGCGGGGGTCCCGTGGAGGATCTGCCGCTGGAGGTTGGTGACGTCCACCCGGTCGAAATCGACCAGGCCGATCGTGCCGACGCCGGCGGCCGCGAGGTAGAGCGCGGCAGGCGACCCCAGTCCGCCCGCACCGATCAGCAGTACGCGGGCAGCGCGGAGCCGCCGCTGGCCCGGCACACCGACCTCCGGCAGGAGGAGGTGACGCGAGTACCGAAGCAGCTCGTCGTGGCTCAGCTCGGGCAGGTCACTCGTCTCGCGCATCGCTCCCCCATGTAAACAAAAACCCGACCGGCGGGTCGGGTCGGTCGCTCCACTCGTACCGCCTCTCAGCCGGCGACCGAGATGCCAACGAGCTCCTGCACCTGCGCCTCATCCTTCATGAGGTCGGCCACGGAAATCCCCGCGAGGAGATCGTCGACCCGGCGCTGAAGCGCGTGCCAGACCGGGCGGATGCTGCACGCGCCGCCGGGGTCGCAGCGCTCGGAGTCCACCGGGTGGCTGTCACAGTTCACCTCGAACGTCTGGTGCTCGGATGCGGTCATCACGTCGCGGACCGAGATCGCCGTCGGGTTGCGCGCGAGCAGGTACCCTCCCCGGGCGCCGCGCACGCTCTCCACCAGCCCTGCACGCCGCAGTCGAAGCAGGATCTGCTCGATGTAGTCGGCCGGCAGCCGCTCAGCCTCAGCCAGCTCGCGCGCCGCCACGGGGCCCCCGCCGGTGCGCGCGCGCTTCGCGAGGTTGATCACGATGATGAGGCTGTACTCGGTCCACGTGGTCACACGCATATCGTCAATATGGCCCCCTGTCCCGCCGGCTTCAAGCGCGGGAGCTCAGCGCTTGTCCGCGGCGGTCCAACGGGCGACTTCCTGGGCCGTCATCTTCCCGTACGGCCGGATCCGGCCGTCCCGGAACTCCCCGCCGAGCACGTCGCCCAGATACTGCGCCCAGGAGAGCAGCGTCCCATTGCAGACCGGCTCGTCGGCATCGGGCCCGGCCGCCTCGATTCGCAGGCGTTCGGTCAGCTCCTCGAGCGCCCAGGCCGGGATCCGGGAGCGGGCCGACGGATAGATGAAGCCGAAGAGCACGAGATGACTGAGGAGCACGCGCCAGTACGGCCCGAAGCGGTCGATCAGGCGACGCCAGTCGAGGCTCTCGCCGTGGCCCAGCAGGATGTGGGCGACGTCGGCCCCGTCGAACCGCTCGCGCTCCATCACGAACGCCTTCGACCAGACCGTTTCCTCGACCGGCGCGATCTGCACCTGCACGCCGAGCAGCTCGGCGGGGCGGCCGTGCGCGAACCAGCCGTCGTCCACCGCGGCTACGCCGTTGCCGGATCCGAAGATGACGTCGATGAATCCCGACGGGGAGTGGATCTTCGCGAGCCAGTGCGAGAAGACCAGATCGGCCTCATAGCCGGCCTGCCGGCAGGCCGCGATGACGCGCTGGACATCGCCTGGCCGGACGAAGATGTCCAGGTCCTTCGTGGACTTGTCGATGCCCGTCTGGTGCATGAAGGCGAACGCCCCGCCGATCAGGAACGGGATGCCCCCGCGCGACAGGAGCTCCAGGACGTCGCGATAGAACGCATGAGACGGTGTCTCGACCGGGGCGTGCGTAGGCGCGAGCGCCATGAGAACCTCCGCTGGGGGCCGTACACGATAGCTCGGCGCGCCGGGGCCGGTTGTGCGGGCCGTCACCGCCGGCCCCCCGGGCCCGGGTTCAATTGCGACAGACCTCGAAAGGAGCGGGAATGGCCCCCAGGGAGACGGTACGGCTCGCAGCGGTGAGCGATATCCATTTCGGGCGGACCTCGGTCGGCGCGCTCCACGCGCTCTTCACGCAGATCGTCGAGTCGGCGGACGTCCTGCTCCTCTGCGGCGACCTGACCGACACCGGAAATCCCGACGAGGGACGCGGGCTCGCCCACGAGCTGTCCGGGCTGAAGATCCCGATGGTGGGGGTCCTCGGAAACCACGACTACGAGTGCAACCGGGTGGACGAGCTGAAGCAGGCGCTGCACGAGGGCGGCATCCGGATCCTCGACGGCGACGCCGAGGAGATTCTCGGGATCGGGTTTGCGGGCGTGAAGGGGTTTGCCGGCGGCTTCGGGCGCGGGGCGCTGGGGCCGTGGGGGGAGCCGGCGATCAAGGCGTTCGTACAGGAGGCGCTGAACGAGGCGCTCAAGTTCGAGACCGCGCTGGCCAAGCTCCGCACCGACCGGCGTGTCGCGCTCCTGCACTACGCGCCGATCAGCGGGACGGTCGAAGGGGAGCCACCGGAGATCTACGCGTTTCTGGGATCGAGCCGGCTGGAGGAGCCGCTGTCCCGCTATCCGGTCGACGTGGTCTTCCATGGCCACGCGCACCACGGCACCCCGGAGGGACGGACGCGCGACGGGGTGCCGGTGTACAACGTGTCGATGGCGATGATGCAGCGGCTCCGTCCGGAGAAGCCACCGTTCCGGATCGTCGAGCTCCCGGTCACGGCGGCGGCGGCGGCCGGCTGATCAGCCGCCGGCCGGAATCCCCTTCCCGCCGGGCACGCCGAGCTCCGTCATGGCGCGGAGGTCGAGCACCTCCTCGAGCTCCCGGCCTTCGAGAAGCTTCTTCTTCACCACCAGCTCCTTCACCGTGAGCCCGGTCGCGAGCGCCTCCTTGGCGAGCCGGGCGGCCTCGGCGTAGCCGATCTTCGGCGCGAGGGCGGTCACGAGCGCCGGGCTCCGCTCCAGCCAGTAGGCACACTGCGCAGCGTCGGCCGCGATCCCCTTCACGCACTTCTCGGCGAAGACCCTCGTCGCATTCCCGACAATGATCAGGGCGAAGACGATGTTGTGCGTGATCACCGGCATCATCACGTTGAGCTCGAGCTGGCCGGCCTCGGAGGCCATCGCGACCGTCGTGTCGAGCCCCAGGGCCTGGTAGCAGACCTGGTTCACCATCTCCGCGATCGACGGGTTCACCTTGCCGGGCATGATGCTCGACCCAGGCTGCACCGCCGGGAGCAGAATCTCCGCCAGGCCGGTCCGCGGCCCCGACGCAAGCAGCCGGATGTCGTTCGCGATCTTGTTCAGGTCGAGCACATAGGCGCGGAGCGCGCCGCTGAACCCGGCGATGTCGCCCATGGACTGCATGAGCTGGACGCGGTCGTCGCCTTCGCGCAGGTCGAGGCCGCTCACCTGTGACAAGTTGTCCACCATCAGCGCGGGATACTCAGGCTCCGCGTTGATGCCCGTGCCGACGGCGGTGCCGCCGATGTTCATCTCGCGAAGCCAGTCAGCCGCCTCGACCAGCTTCTGCCGGTGTCGCGCCACCGTACGCCCGTAGGCGGTAAACTCCTGGCCCAGCCGGATCGGCGTCGCGTCCTGCAGGTGGGTGCGCCCGCTCTTGATGACGTCGTCGAATTCCTCGCCCTTGGCGAGCAGCGCCTCGGCCAGGGTGTCCATCGCGGCGAGCAGCGACGGAAGCGTCGCCAGCGTGGCCAGGCGCATCGCCGTCGGGATCACGTCGTTGGTGCTCTGCGCCATGTTGACGTGATCGTTCGGATGCACGGGGGTGTAGGTCCCCCGCTCGCCGCCGAGCAGCTCGTTGGCGCGGTTGGCGAGGACCTCGTTCACGTTCATGTTGTGGCTCGTCCCCGCCCCCGCCTGATAGACGTCCACGATGAACTGATCGCGGTGCTTCCCGGCCAGCACCTCATCGGCGGCCTGAATGATGGCGTCCGCCAGCCTGGCCTCGAGCCGGCCGGTGCGCTTATGGGTGACGGCGGCGGAGCGCTTGATCCAGACGACCGCGTCCACGAAGGCGGGAAGCGGGCGGAGGCCGGATATCGGGAAGTTCTCCGCGGCGCGGAGGGTCTGGATCCCGTAGAGGGCTGAGGCCGGAACGGCCTTCTCGCCGAGGGGGTCCTTTTCGGTTCGCACAGGGGTAGGCATGGAGCGGATTCTAGCCTTTCGCGCGGCCAAACGGGAGGATCACGGCGCGGCCGGACGCCCGCGCGCGGCGACCCGGCGGACCGCCTCCCTGATCGTGGGCCAGCCGTAGATCCGGATCGCGAGCCACACCCCGAGCAGCAACCCGACGGCATTGGTGTAGAACCGCCACTCGAGGAGCAATGAGCCCTCGCGGCCGCCGAGCTCGCCGGCAGCGCCGCCAAGGAAGCCGAGCTCGACCGCGCCGGCACCGGACGGTGTCGGCAGGAGGAGCTGCACGTAGAGGAGGGCGAACGATCCGACCCAGAGCGGGCCGGCGGGCGGCGGCACCGGGAGTGTCTGCGCCAGCACCGGAAGGATCGCCACGCGGGTGACGAGATCGACCAGGGTGCACGGTGCGCTCGCGAGGAGCGGCCACACCGGCATCCGTCGCCAGTAGACGCGCGCCCGCCTGAGCGGCCGCTGGAGCAGCCGGCCGAGCGACGTGCGGAGGCGGCCCGCGCCACGCCACGCGGCGACGCTCGCGATCCCGACCAGCACGAGCCAGGGCCAGGCGCGCCCGGCGCCGGCCGCCATTCGCGGACCGGCGACCGCCCACCACTCGGGCGCCGCCATCCAGACGAGCCAGCCCGCCGCGGCGATGATCACCGGCCACGCCGCGAGCACCTCGAAGCTGATCGCGACGAACGCCGCAGGCGCGGGGACGCCGGCGCGCAACATTCCTCCGAGCCGCGCCGGCTCGCCGCCGATGCGAAGCGGCGTCAGGGCACAGGCGGCGTCCCCGAAGGCGTTGAGCGTCACCGCGTCGCGAAAGCCGATGCGGCTCCGCAGCCCACGCAGAATCCACTGGATCCGGAACGCGCGCGCGACGAAGTCGGCGGCCACGAGCGCCAGGCAGATGAGGTGCGCGTCGGTGGCCGTCACGCCGCGAGCAGGGAGCGGTACACGGCGAAGATCCGGTCGAACACGGCGGACCACTCGTGCTCGCGCTCGGCATACGTCCGCCCCCGCCGGCCGAGTTCGGCGAGGTCCCCACCCAGGAGCGCGATCGCGGCATCGGCGAGCGAGCCCTCGTCGCCGACGGCGTAGAGCGCTCCCGCGCCGGAGCGGCGCACCAGTTCCGGGACCCCGCCAGAATCCACACTCAGCACCGGCGTTCCGCTCGCGAGCGCTTCGAGCGCGGCGAGCCCGAACGTCTCGGCCGGGCCCGGCGCCACGTAGAGATCGGCGGCGGCCAGGAGGTCGGCCAGCCGCTCGCGGTCGCGCTCGAAGGGGAGCCAGGTCACCCGATCCGCACCCGGGAGCCCGCGGAACCAGGCAGCGGACGGACCGTCCCCCACGAGCGCGAGCCGGGCGCCGGTCTTCCGTTCGACCGCGGGCCACGCCCGGATCAGGACATCGAGGTGCTTCTCCCGTGCGAAGCGCCCGCAATACACCGCCACCGGAGCATCGCCGAGCCCCAGCGCCTCGCGAACGAGTGACCGCCGCTCCCGGCGGTCGGGGGTGAACCGCTGGAGGTCGACGCCCAGGGGAACGCGCACCGCGTTGGCGACGCCTTCCCGCTCGAGATCGGCCGCGACGAAGTCCGACGCGACGAGCGTTGCGCGGACCAGGCGGCTCACCCGCCGCACATAGCTCCAGGCGAGCCGGTGACCCGCGGCGCGCAGCGCCCCGTCATGCCCCGGATGCTGTGAGATCAGGCGCGGGACGTTGCCGTGGTAGAACCAGACGAGAGGACGATCGAGGCCGCGAGTCGCACGGCGCACCACCCAGGGTACCAGGAAGGGACTCCCGATCTCGATGAGATCGGGCCGTTCTTGCAGCACGATGCGGCGCAGCGACTCGGCCGAATGCAGGAAGCGGTAGGGGGGCTGGGTCGGGATCGGCGGTCCGGCAAGCCGGTAGGTGCGGGTGCCCTCGCCGTCGCGCACCTCGTCGGTGGCACCCGGCACGACGAGGACGTGCCGCAGCGCCGGCCGCGCGGCAACGTACGCTGACTTCTCGTTCAGGTAGGTGCGGACACCGCCGGTCGTATCCCCGTAGTACTTCGTGACGTCGAGGACCGCGAGCGTGGCATCGGGCCGGAGCGTCGGAGCGGCAGGCGGAATCAGTCGGAGCAGTCGCCGAGGGGATAGACGGTCCCGCAGTTCACACAGGGGTTCTTGCAGCCGAGCGGACGGGTGGTAACCGGGTGTCCGCAGCGCTGGCACGCCGGCGGCGCTGTCTGCACGCTGGCCGAGGCCGCGGCGCGCTCCTCAGTCCAGCTCATACGCCCCCGTAAGGAACGGGTTCGTAAGCCGCTCGACGCCGATCGTCGTCTCGGGACCGTGACCGCTCCGCAGGATCGTCGAGTCGGCGAGCGACAGGAAATGCCGCTGGATGCTGGCGCGAAGCGCGACCGGATCGCCGCCCGGCAGGTCGGTACGGCCGACGGAGCCGTTGAACAGCACGTCGCCGCCGAACACCATCCCGTGCCCGATGAAGCTCACGCTTCCCGGCGAGTGCCCCGGCGTGTGCCGCACGTCGAAGGTGTAGGCACCGACGGTGACGGTGCCACCGTCGGTCAGCTCAACCGTGGGCTTCGGGAGGGGATCCACTCGAAGGCCGAACCATTCCGCCTGGCGCGAGACGTTGTCGTACAGCGGACGGTCGGCGGGATGCAGATGAATCGGTGCGCCGCTCGCTCGCTCGACCGGGCCAACGCCGAGGATGTGATCGACATGCGCATGGGTCAGCCAGATCCCGCGCAGCGTCCACGCGCGGGTATCGAGCTCCGCCAGGAACATCGCCGGCTCCTCGCCGGGATCGATGATGACGGCCTCCCGCGTCGCCCGGTCGGCGACGAGATAGCAGTTCTCGACGAACTGCCCGTTCGGCAGGGCGACGACCTCCAGGTCAGACACGCGCTGGCGCCCCCCGACCATCAGATGCCGCCGCGAGTGCGGCCCGCCGGTCAGTCAGGTACTTCTCGACCGCGATGGCAGCCGTGGTCGCGTCGCCCACGGCGGTGGTGACCTGCCGGGTGAGCTGCACGCGGAGATCGCCCGCCGCGAAGAGGCCCGGAATCGACGTCATCATGCGCTCGTCGGTGATCACATAGCCGCTCGCGTCGTGCCGGAAATGCCCCTTGATGAGGCCGCTGTTGGGCTGGAAGCCGATAAAGATGAAGCAGCCGGTGGCGGCCAGCGACGACTGCTCGCCGGTCACGGTATCCTCCAGCTCGATCGACTGAAGTCCCTTCGGCCCGCCGATCAGCTCGCGGACCCGGCGGTTCCAGATCACCTCGATCTTCGGGTTCGCGAACAGCCGCTCCTGGAGGATCTTCGACGCGCGCAGCTCGTCCCGCCGGTGGATGAGGTAGACGCGCTCGGCGTAGCGGGTGAGATACTCGGCCTCCTCGACCGCGGCATCGCCTCCGCCGACCACCGCGATCGTCTCGCCCTTGAAGAACGCCCCGTCGCATACGGCGCAGTAGGAGACGCCTCGCCCCGCATACTCCAGCTCGCCGGGCACGCCGAGCTTCGTCGGGGTCCCGCCGGCGGTCAGGATGACGGTGGGGGCGCGGTACACCGTGCCCAGCGACGTCGTGACGTTGAAGATCCCGTCCTCCTGGCGCTCGATCGTCTCCACGTTCTCCTGCCGGATGTCGGCGCCGAACTTCACCGCATGCTCCGTCATCCTCTGCGCGAGGTCGTGGCCCTTGATGCTCACGAAGCCGGGATAGTCCTCGATCCATTCGGTATTGAGGAGCTCGCCCCCGGTGGCACCGCGCTCCAGCAGCACGGCGCGGAGCATTCCCCGCCCCGCGTACATCGCCGCGCAAAGGCCGGCCGGACCGCCGCCGATGATGATGACGTCGAATTCGAGACTGCCGTTCATCGAGTCCCCGTGAGCGTGACCAGGTGGATGTCTATCCGTCTTCGGAATATAGAACGCCGGGCGGTTCCCTTCACCCGGCACCGAGGTGCAACAGGCTGGCGGCGCCGTGGCAGGAGGAGATCGTGCCGATGAGGATGTCCACCGCCCGGCCCGTCGCGCCCGCCTCGACGACGGCGCGGTCGCCAGCCTGGACCGCGGCCGCCTCGAACATCCCCACGCCGTAGGCGCGGTGCCGGCAGGTAAAGAGCACCGGGCCTGCGGTCGGAGCAGTCCGCCCCAGCCGCTGAACCAGGCCCTCCAGCGCTTCCGACATCTCCCATGTGCGCGGCGCCCGGATCACCGGGCAGAGCGCCGGCTCGATGCAGTGGGTGGGGCAGAGCCAGTCGGCGTAGGAGAGGTATCGGGTGCCGTCCGGAGCGAGCATGTCGTACGGAGTTCCGGCCTCGGCGGAAACCGGCCGCTGGGCGATCTCGCGCTCCGGCCACCGGGCGCGGGCCCGGCGCACGAGCCATTCGTACATGAGGTGCGGCATCAGGGGAGAAGGCACGATCGCATCGCCCGCCGATTCACCGGTGCGCGGCGCTGCGAGCCAGGCGTCGAGGAAGTCACCCCATTCCGCGACGACTACGCGCCGGTCAGCGGCTTCGCCCAGCTCGCGCATCGCCTGGCAGGCGGGGTCGCGATCCACCAGCAGGAGGCGGTCATACTCGACGGCGCCGTTGGCGCGGGCGCGCTCGAGCTGGCGGGCGTAGAAGGTCCCGTAGCAGCCCCCGCCGATGATCGCGATCTCGGACGGGCTAGCGGAGGAGTCGGCCACCATCCACGACCAGGATCTCGCCGGTCACGAAGTCGCCCCGCTCGAGCAGATAGAGGATCGCGTCGGTCGCATCCTTCGGCTCGCCGAGGCGGCCGAGCGGAGTCGCCTCGGCGAGCCGGCGGCGCTCGGCGGCGTCGTAGGAATCGGGCACGAGCACCGTCCCCGGAGCGATAGCGTTCACCGTCACCTCCGGCGCGAGTGACCGGGCGAGCACCTTCGTCAGCATGACGACCCCGGCCTTGCTCACCGAATGCGCCGCGTAGCCCGGCCACGGCTCCAGCCCACCGAGGTCGGCCAGGTTGACCACCTTGCCTCGCGCGGCGCGAAGCGCCGCCGCAGCGCCCTGGGTGCAGAAGAACACCGATCGGAGATTGAGATCGAGGACCTCATTCCACTGCTCGATCGTCGTCTCATCGAATGACAGGTGATGCATGACGGCGGCGGAGTTGACGAGCACGTCGAGCGCGCCGAAATGGGCGACGACACGCCCGGGCAGGGCGCGGGCGGCCGCGGCATCACCCAGGTCGGCCCCGAAGCACTCGGCGTCGCCACCGGCGGCGACGATCTCGCGCTGAAGCTCCCGTGCCCCGGTATCGGAGTTGTGGTAGTGGATGGCGAGCCGCATGCCGCGACCCGCGAGCGCCGCGGCGATCGCGCGGCCGAGGCGCTGGCCGGCGCCGGTGACGAGGGCGACGCGGCCGCGGAGCTCCATCGTCAGCGCGCGCCGACGATCGGAACGATCTGGCCGGTCATTCCGCCCGAGTCGGGGCCCGCGAGCCGCAGGACTCCGGCGGTGATCTGGTCGAGCTCGACGTAGACCGCCCCCTCGCCCGACGCCGCGACGTTCTCGGCGGTGCGCACCATGCCAGGGGCGATCGCGTTCACCCGAATGCCCCGATCGCGCAGCTCGACGGCGAGACTCTGGGTGAGCCCGGCGACGGCCGCCTTGGCGGCGCTGTAGACGGTGAGCTGTCCTGCGGGCTCGAAATAGGCGATCGAGGCGAAGTTGACGATCGATCCGTGGGTGCCGGCCAGCGGCTCGATCGCCGCCTGCGACATGAGGAAGGTGGTCTTGACGTTGATGCTGATCTCGCGGTCGAAGTCCGCGACCGTTGCCCGCTCGATCGGGCCGTAGGTGGTGAGTCCCCCGGCGACGTTGACCACGACGTCGAGGCGCCCGAAATGCCGAAGCGCGACCTCCACCGCGAGCGCGGCGACGTCCGGCTCGGTCAGATCTCCCGCGGCGGGCCTGGCGTCGATTCCCTGCGCCGCGAACTCGCGCACTCGCTCCGACACGCCGACGGCATTCCGGTCACAGGCGACGATCCGGGCTCCGGCCTGGCCGAACGCGAGCGCGACCGCGTTGCCGATCTGCCCGGCACGGCCCACTCCCGTCACGAGGACGACCTTGTCGCGGAACTGGCCGGATGCGGCCGTCATGCGTCGGCCAGATGCTCGAGGCTGATGTCGGAGCCCGGAGCGCCGGGGGCGGAAAAGAGGATCCGACCGCCCCGGTCGATCAGGTACACGCTGCGCGAGACCCCGCGCGTCAGGTTGACGGCGTGGTACGCCTTCGCGATCGCCATGTCCGGGTCGGACAGCAGCGGGAACGGAAGGGCGAGCTTCCGGGCGTAGGCGGCGTGCCGATCCACCGACGCCGGGTTCACGCCGAAGGGCCGCACATCGTACCGCTGGTACTGCTCGATCTCATCGCGCACGGCGGAGAGTTGGCGGTTTCAGCCAGGTGTGTTGTTGCCGGGGTAGAACACGAGGAGGACGCATGCGTCGCGAAGCACCTCGTGGAGGGTGTATGTCCGGCCGTCGGACGCCTGCGCGGTGAAATCCGGCGCTGTTTCGCCGGGGGGGAGCAGAGCGCTCATCGTGGTGCCCTCGCCTGAGAGTCGGCCGGCCGGCGTTCGGCCAGCATGTCCAGCCACTCCGCGGGAACCTGCTGCGAGCCGATCGTCGCGTGGTCGCGATCGGCGGTCGCTTCGCCGTGCCAGTCGCTTCCGCCGCTCCGGCCGAGCCGGAGCGCGTTGGCCAGGCCGGTCAGCCGGGCCCGCTGATCCGGCGAGTGGCTGGGGTGCCGCACTTCGACGGCGTCCAGGCCGTCCTCCCGGAAGCGTTCGAGCACGCCACGGGTCGCGCGGTCCTTGAGATGCGCCGCCGAGACGATCCCGCCGACCGCATGCACGAGATCGGCGACTTCACGCAATCCCGGCAGGACCTTGTCGACGTAGGCGGGCCGGCCGCGGCCGAGGTAATGATCGAACGCCTGATGGATGTCCACCGCCGCGCCTGACCCGACGATGACCCGGGCCACGTGCGGCCGGCCCAGCGCTCCGCCGCCGGCCGCCGCCAGGACGTCATCGAAGCCGATCTCGAGTCCCATCACCTGCAGCAGCCGGACCATTTCCCGCGCCCGCCGGATGCGGTCGGCGCGGCACCGTTCCAGAAACGTTTCGAGCTCCGCCGATTGCCCCGGCAGGAAGTACCCGAGCAGATGCATCTCACCCCAGGGCGCCGCCACCGAGAATTCGCATCCGCCCACGACGCGCACGCCGAGCCGGCCGCCCGCCTCCACCGCCGCGGGAATCCCCGCGACGGTGTCGTGATCGGTCAGCGCGATCGCCGAGAGGCCCGCCGCTGCGGCCCGCTCCACGACGGCCTCCGGGGCGAGGTGCCCGTCGGAGGCGGTCGAGTGGAGATGCAGGTCGACGGTTGTGTTGGCGGCGGGCGCGGTCATGCTCAGCGCCGATACCCCGTCTCGGGCGCCGTCCGTGCCGGCTGCGAGAAGGTCAGCAACTCCTTCAGCTCGGCGTCACTGAGCTGGCTGAGCGAGAGCTCCCGGCTCTTCGCGCCCAGGGGCGAGTAGCGCGAGACCCGGCGCTCGCGCGCAGCGCCGGCGCCGCGACTGAAGACCAGTCCGAACTCATCCTTCAGGTACTGCGTGATCCGACCGCTCACGCTCACTTCCCACTCCACGCCATCCACTTCGATGATTCGACGGGGCATTGCTCTTCCTTGATCCGGTGACGGAACGCTAGACGGCGCTCTCCGGGAATGACTGCAGCGTCGTCTTGACGTCGGCCATGAAGCGGTCGGCGTCCGCGCCGTCCACGATCCGGTGATCGAACGCCAGCGAGATGAGGCCGCGCGTCCGGATCGCCAGCGTGTCGGAGCCGTCCACGGTGATCACCGCAGGCTGCTTCTCGATGCTGCCGACGCAGAGAATGGCGACCTGCGGCTGGTTGATGATCGGCGTGCCGATGACGGAGCCGAACACGCCGGGGTTTGTGATGGTGAAGGTCCCGCGCTGCACCTCGTCCGGGTTGAGCTTCCGGGTGCGGGCCCGCTCGCCGAGGTCGTTGATCGCGCGCGCCACGCCGAGGAGCGACAGCTCGTCGGCCCGCCTGATCACCGGCACGATGAGTCCCCAGTCGAGCGCCACCGCGATACCGAGATTGATGTCCCGGCGGTAGATGGTGCTCTCGCCCGAGACGGCGGCATTCACTCCCGGATGCTTGCGGAGCGTGTCGGCAACCGCCTTGGCGATGAACGCGAGGTAGGTGAGGTTGACGCCCCGCTCCGAGTACTCGCGCTTCTTCGCGGCGCGCAGCTGCGCGATCCGCGTGTAGTCGATCTCGAAGATCGTGTTGACGTGCGCCGACACCCGGCGCGACATGATCATGTGATCGGCGGTGAGCTTCCGGATGCGGGACCACGGCTCGACGCGGTCGCCTTCCCAGGCATCCACCTGCATCGGCGCGGGTGCGGCCGGCGCCGCGGCAGGCGCCGGTGATTCGCCGCGCGGGGCAGCAGGAGCCGGCGCGGCAGGGGCAGCCGCGGCGGCGGGCGCGCTCTCCAGATGTGCCAGGACGTCGTTCCGCGTCACGCGACCCGCGAGCCCGGTACCCTGGATGGAGCCGATATCGAGGTTGTGCTCCGCCGCCATCTTGCGCACCAGCGGGGTGGAGCGGCGGCGCAGCCGCTCTTCGGTGCTCTCGACGCCGCTGGGGCCGGCCGGTGTCGCCAGGGGGGGCGACGAGGGCTCCTTGATGCCGCCGTAGCCGCTCTTCGGCGAGTCGGCCGGGACGGTCGCGGCCGCGGGCTTCGAGGCGGCGGGTTGGGGCGCGGCCGCTGGAGCCGCGGCTGCCGGAGCCGGCGCGGCCGACGCCGCAGCCGGCGCAGGTGCGGGGGCGGCGGCGGCGGGAGCCGCAGCGCCTACGCCGGCTTCCGTCTCGATCCGTGCGACCACCGTCTGCACCGCCACCGTCTGGCCTTCCTGCACGAGGATCTCCGCCAGGGTCCCCGCGTTGGGCGCGGGGATCTCGGCGTCCACCTTGTCGGTGGAGATCTCGAAGATCGGCTCGTCCCGCTTGACCGGGTCACCGACCTTCTTCAGCCACTTCGAAAGCGTGCCTTCCGCGATGGACTCGCCCATCTGCGGCATGATGACGTCGATGCGGGCCATGTGATGCCATCCTCGTCGTGTGTTGGGCCGGCGGACGCTGTGCCGTCACACCGTGGCCACCGTCAGGGGCGGCGGCAACCGGAATCTAATAGGCCGCCAGCCAGCGGGCGGCGCGCACGATGTCGGCCGTCTGCGGGAGGACGAAGTCCTCCAGCACCGGCGCGTAGGGCAGCGGCACGTCGTGCGCCGCGACGCGGCGCACCGGGGCGTCGAGCCACTCGAAGGCGAGCTCGTTGATGCGCGCGGTGATCTCGCCCGCGATGCCGCCGGTGACGGTGTCCTCGTGCACGATGAGCACCCGGTTCGTCTTCCGGACGGTGGCCATGATCGCCTCGTCGTCCATCGGCGCGAGCGAGCGCAGGTCGAGCACCTCGACCGACAGGCCGTCCTCCCGCTCGAGCTGCTCAGCCGCCTCGAGCGCCTTCCACACCGTGGCGGCGTACGTCACGATCGAGAGATGGGTCCCCTCCCGCGCGAGCCGGGCCTTGCCGATCGGGACGAGGTGGTCGCCGGTCGGCAGCTCTTCCTTGATGCGGCGGTAGAGGTACTTGTGCTCGAAGAAGAGCACGCAGTCCTCGTCGCGGATCGCCGACTTGATGAGCCCCTTCGCGTCGCTCGCGGTGGCGGGGTAGACGACCTTGATACCCGGCGTGTGGAGGAACGCCGCTTCCGGGTTCTGGGAGTGGAAGGGGCCGCCCCGGACGTAGCCGCCGCTCGGGCCGCGCACCACCATCGGGCACGAGAGGAACGCGCGATAGCGCGCCGTCGCGACGTAATTCGTGAGCATGTCGTAGGCGTTCGAGATGAAGTCGATGAACTGCATCTCGCAGACCGGCCGCATCCCGTAGTGGGCCGCGCCCGCCGCCGCGCCGACGATGCCGGCCTCGGAGATCGGCGTGTCGATCACGCGGCCCTCGCCGAACTTCTCGAGCAGCCCTTCGGTCACCTTGAACGCCCCGCCGTAGCGCCCGATATCCTCGCCCAGGCAGAAGACGTCGGGGTCGCGCTCCATTTCCTCGAACAGCCCCTGACGGATCGCCTCGAGATAGGTGGTCTCAGCCATCGTAGGTCCCCCAGCCCTGGGCGCGCTCATGCCGGTCCACTGCCCGGTCCACGCCGGCACGGAACCAGAGCGCCGGCTGGGCGGGCGGGTCGGCGTAGACGCCGGTCAGCGCATCGAGTGCCACCGGCGGCGGTGAGCGGTCGGCCTCGTCGGTCGCGGCGTCCACCTCTCCGCGCACGCGGGCGTCGACGCCCGCGAGGTCGTCGGGCGTGAAGCCGAAGCGGCCGGTGAGCTCGCGCGTGTAGCGGTCGAGCGGATCGTTCTCCGCCGCCCAGCGGTCGGTCTCGCCGGCGGGAACGTAGCTCTGGTTGTCGTGCTCCGCGTGGCCCTTCCGCCGGTAGGTCATCAGCTCGATCAGCGTCACACCGCCACCCTGCCGCGCCCGGTCCACCGCCTCGCGGGTGACCTGATACGTCTCCAGCACATCGTTGCCGTCGGCGCGCACGCCGGCAACGCCGTAGCCGGCCGCCTTGTCGGCCAGCCGCTCGGCGGCGCACTGGCGGCTGGTCGGCGTGGAGTAGGCGTAGCCGTTGTTCTCGACGATCACGACCAGGGGACACCGCTGCACCGCGGCGAAGTTGATTCCCTCGTGGAAGGCGCCCGTGGAGGTGGCACCGTCGCCGACGTAGACGAGGCCGACGCGCGGCTGGCGGCGGAGGCGGAACGAGAGCGTGACGCCGGCCATCACCGGCACCATGTCACCGAGGTGGGAGATCTGGCCGATGAAATTCCGCGACTCGACGTCGCCGAAATGAATGTTGAGCTCGCGTCCGCGCGTCGGAGAGTCGCCCTTCGCCATGTACTGCCGCAGCACCTCGAGCGGCGTCGCGCCCTTCACGAGCATCGAGCCGAGGTTCCGGATCAGCGGCGCGAGCACATCCTCGCGTCGAAGCGTGTACGCCGAGCCCACCGCGCAGGCTTCCTGGCCGAGCGAGCGGAAGAGTCCCCCGACGACCTTGGTCTGGCGGTAGAGGTTGACCAGCCGCTCCTCGAGGGTGCGGGTGAGCCGCATCCAGTAGTAGAGATCCAGCAGCTGATCGCGGGACAGGCCGGCGGGTGGAGCGGCGGGGGCCGTGGAGGCGGACACGGGTGATCCTGGTCGCTTGAGTGGAGGCGGGCGGAGGGGTGGGAAGCCGGCTCTGGCCGCCCACCCCGTCCGGTGTGCCGACTACGCGTTCGCGCTTTCGATCCGCATCCCGTAGAACGAGCGGTACACGAAGAAGAGCGCGACCACGAGGAACGTCCCCGCGAGGATGTGGCTCAGCCGCGGCTCCAGGCTCACCGCCAGCTCGACCGCGAGCAGGCCGAACAGCGTGGTGAACTTGATGATCGGGTTGAGCGCGACCGACGACGTGTCCTTGAACGGATCGCCGACGGTGTCGCCCACGACGGTCGCGGCGTGGAGCGGCGTGCCTTTCTGCTTGAGCTCGACCTCGACGATCTTCTTCGCGTTGTCCCAGGCGCCGCCGGCGTTGGCCATGAAGATCGCCTGGTAGAGGCCGAAGAGCGCGATCGAGATCAGGTAGCCGATGAAGAAGTACGGCTCGGCGCAGGCGAACGCGAGCGTCGCGAAGAAGACGGTCAGGAAGATGTTGAACATCCCCTTCTGCGCGTACTTGGTGCAGATCTCGACCACCTTCTTGCTGTCCTCGACCGAGGCCTTGGTGACGCCCTCGAGGCGGATGTTGGCCTTGATGAACTCCACCGCCCGATACGCGCCGGTGGTGACGGCCTGGATCGAGGCGCCGGTGAACCAGTAGATCACCGCGCCGCCGGTGATGAGGCCGAGCAGGAACGGCGGGTGGAGGATCGACAGGTTCGACAGCAGCTCCGGCTGGAGCCCGTTGGTGAGCGCCACGATGATCGAGAAGATCATGGTGGTCGCGCCGACGACCGCGGTGCCGATGAGCACCGGCTTGGCGGTCGCCTTGAAGGTGTTGCCCGCCCCGTCGTTCTCCTCGAGGAAGTGCTTGCCGCGCGCGAAGTCCGCATCGAACCCGAAGTCGCGCCGGAGCTCCTCGCGGATGCCCGGCACGTCCTCGATGAGCGAGAGCTCGTACACCGACTGCGCATTGTCGGTGACCGGGCCGTAGGAGTCCACCGCGATCGTCACCGGCCCCATGCCGAGGAAGCCGAAAGCGACGAGGCCGAAGGCGAAGACCGCGGGGGCGACCATCAGGCTGGCCATGCCCGTGTCCCCGCCGATGGTGCTCACGCCGTAGGCGATCGTCATGAGCAGCAGCATCGCGAGCCCGATCCAGAACGCGCTGAAGTTGCCGGCGACCAGACCCGACAGGATGTTGAGCGACGCCCCGCCCTCGCGCGACGACGTGACGACCTCCTTCACGTGGCGCGACTCGGTCGACGTGAACACCTTGACCAGCTCGGGAATGATCGCGCCGGCGAGCGTGCCGCAGGTGATGACCGTCGAGAGCTTCCACCAGAGCGTGCCGTCGCCCAGATCGGGGATCAGGAAGTACGAGACGACGTAGGTCAGCGCCACCGAGACGATCGACGTCAGCCACACCAGCGAGGTGAGCGGCGCCTCGAAGTTCATCGCGTCCGCCTTCTCGTACTTCGCCTTCGCGATCGCCGCGTTGATGAAGTAGGAGAGCGCCGAGGAGACGACCATCATGATGCGCATCGCGAAGATCCAGACCAGCAGCTGCACCTGGACCGTCTGGTAGCTGGCGCCGGCCGATGCCGGGTTCACCGCCAGCAGGATGAAGGTGATGAGCGCGACGCCGGTGACGCCGTAGGTCTCGAAGCCGTCGGCCGAGGGTCCGACCGAGTCGCCGGCGTTGTCGCCGGTGCAATCGGCGATGACGCCGGGATTCCGCGCGTCGTCTTCCTTCACGTTGAAGACGATCTTCATCAGGTCGGCCCCGATGTCGGCGATCTTCGTGAAGATGCCGCCCGCGATCCGGAGCGCGGCCGCGCCCAGCGACTCGCCGATGGCGAAGCCGATGAAGCAGGGACCGGCGTAGTCGCCCGGGACGAACAGCAGGATGAACAGCATCAGCACCAGCTCGACGCTGATCAGCAACATGCCGATGCTCATGCCGGCCTTGAGCGGGATGGCATAGCAGGGGTACGGCTTGCCGCGGAGGCTGGCGAAGGCCGTCCGCGAATTGGCGAAGGTGTTGACCCGGATCCCGAACCAGGCCACGCCGTAGCTGCCGGCGATGCCGATGACGCTGAACAGCAGGATGATGGCGACCTTGATCCCCTCGAAGTGGCGGAGGAAACCGAAGTAGAACAGCATGATCGCGCCGATGAACGCCCAGAGCACCATCAGGAACTTGCCCTGCGTGATCAGGTACGTCTTGCAGGTCTCGTAGATCAGCTCGGAGACCTCACGCATCGACTTGTGCACCGCCATGTTCTTGAGCTGGGTGTAGATCATCAGCCCGAACAGAAGCCCGAGGCCGCAGACCACCAGTCCGCCCGTGAGCAGCGCCCGGCCGGTCATGCCCAGGAAGCTGACCGAACCGAGGTCGGGCAGAATCAGGCTGGCCTCGCCCCCGACATGCTGCGTAGCCTCCTGCGCAAACGCCCCGGCCGGAACCAGGGCGAGGAGCAGGAGCACGGCGAGGGGTACCACTCGTCGCAGGACTGGAACCATCCGCTTCATCATCGATCTCCTGGAGAAACGCGGGTGCGGCGCGCCGGCGGCGCGCCGGTCGGGGTCAATAGGCGCCGATCGGGCGGTGCCGCGGATCGGCCGCGGTGTGGAGCAGCGTCAGAAACCGCTTGGCCAGCCGGTCGATCTCGCTTTCGCCCGGCTGATCGGTCCGGACCGTCACGAGCGTGTAGTGCCCGCCCTCCGCCGCGACGCTCACCGTCACCTGGCCGATCGGCCCGGCGAAGCTGCGCCGCCGGGGAAGCTCCTCGGTGGGACCGAGCCGCGCGCCGAAGAAGCGGACCGCGCTGGCCACCGCGTCGTCGGGCGAGAGGTGCGTGCGGTGGAAGTAGTTCATGACTCCTGGTAGTACTCGATGCCCAGGTGGGTGATCTGCTGCTCGCCCATCATGTAGCGAAGCGTGTTCTTCAGCTTGGTGTGCTGGATGAACAGGTCGTGCTCCGGGTACAGGCCCGGCGCCACCTGCGGGCTCTTGAAGTAGAAGGAGAGCCACTCCTGAATTCCGCTCATCTTCGCGCGCTGGGCCAGGTCGAAGAAGATCGCCAGGTCGAGCACCAGCGGCGCCGCGAGGATCGAGTCGCGGCAGAGGAAATCCACCTTGATCTGCATCGGGTAGCCCAGCCACCCGAAGATGTCGATGTTGTCCCAGCCCTCCTTGTTGTCGCCGCGGGGAGGGTAGTAGTTGATGCGGACCTTGTGGTACATCTTGCCGTACAGCTCGGGGTAGAGCTGCGGCTGGAGGATGTGCTCGAGCACGCCGAGCTTCGACTCCTCCTTGGTCTTGAAGCTTTCGGGATCGTCCAGCACCTCGCCGTCGCGGTTGCCGAGGATGTTGGTCGAGTACCAGCCCGCGACGCCGAGCATGCGCGCCTTGAACATCGGCGACAGCACCGTCTTCAGCATCGTCTGGCCGGTCTTGAAGTCCTTGCCGCCGATGGGGACGCCCTTGTCCTTGGCCAGCTGCTCCAGCGCCGGAAAGTCGCAGCTCAGGTTCGGCGCGCCGTTCGCGTACGGCACCCCTTCCATGATCGAGGCCCAGGCGTAGAGCATCGAGGGCGCGATGGTCGGATCGTTGGCGTCCATCGCCTTCTCGAACGCCTCGAGCGACCAGTGCGCCGGCCCCGGCGCGATGAAGATCTCGGTGGACGCGCACCAGATCATCACCAGGCGATCGCACTTGTTCTTCTTCTTGAAGTCCCGGATATCCTGGCGGAGCTGCTCGGCGAGGTCGCGCTTGGTCTTGCCGGTCTTGACGTTGGTGCCCTCGAGGCGCTTGACGTAGTTCTGCTCGAAGACGGCCGGCATCGGCACGATGCCCTTGAGGAAGTCGGCGATCGGCTCGATGTGCTCGTGCCGGTCGAGCACGCCGGCATGGCGCGCGGCTTCGTAGGCGTTGTGCGGAATGGGATCCCACGCGCCGAACACCAGGTCCTCGAGCGACGCCAGCGGCGCGAACTCGCGAATCAGCGGGGCCCGGCCCTCCGTGCGCTTGCCGAGCCGGATGGTTCCCATCTGCGTGAGCGACCCGATGGGCTTGGCGGCGCCGCGGCGCACGTTCTCCACGCCGGCGATGAAGGTCGTCGCCACCGCTCCGAGGCCGACGCACAGCACTCCGAGCCTGCCCTTGGCCGGTGCAATTGACCGGGCGATCTGGTCAGCCACTGCTAACGTCCTTTCGAGAGAGGATCGAGCGCGCGGACTTCGGCCGGCGCTCCACGCCCCGGCTCGGCAGCCACCGCGGCGCGATAGACGTACACGAAACGCTGCACCACCGTCACAATCGAGGCGATGGCCAGGAGCGCCACCACGCCTTCCAGCACCTGCGCTCGTGCGCTGGCGCCGCAGATCAGCGAGATCAGGCCGAGCCCCAGGATCCGCTCGGCCCGCTGCGCGATGCCCACCTTGCAGTCGAGACCAAGCCCCTCGGCACGCGCGCGCGCGTAGGAGACCAGGAGCGACGCGAGAATCGCCACCATGCAGAGGATCACCGCCGGGAGCCGCCACGCGACGTCCGGGGCGGTCAACAGAAAGACGGCGATACCGATGAAGGTCGCGCCGTCGCCCACCCGGTCCAGCGTCGAGTCGTAGAAGGCCCCGAACTTCGTCACCATCGCGCCGCCCCGCGCCACCTGCCCGTCCAGCGTGTCGGCGATACCGCTCACCAGCAGGAGCGCGCCGCCAATCCGGACGTGGCCCATCCCGTATGCGATGGCCGACACGAGCACGAACCCGGTGCCGATGGTGGTGATCGTGTTGGGCCGGACTCCGGAACGGATGAGGGCGTCCACCGATGGGCGGACGAGCGCGTAATACGGCCGTTCCAGAGCGCCAAGCAGTTTCACCGTCGTTCCGTCCTCGGCTGGTTCCCCGCACTCCCGGGGCGGCGTCGGGGCGACGCTATAGCCGCGAAAGGATAACCGGCGTGGCGGCATGGGGCAATCGCCCGCGGATGCCTCACCAGGGCCGCGGCGAGCGTGCCGCAGGGAAGATTCTGGTCCATTCCGGGGCTATTGCACCCCCGATCGAACCGATGAGCCCGCCGACGGAGGCGCCGAGCGCGATCGCGTACGGCGCCAGCGCGCGGCCGAGGCCGGGATCATCGCACGAGCGGCAGTCCGCGGCCATGAGCAGGATGGCCAGCGCAGCACCGGTCGCCACACCGGCGAGGATTCCCCGCCCGGCCGTGCGACCCGCGTCGCGATGAACCCACACCGTGTCCACCGCCGCGAGGCTCACGACGCGCATCCCCGGCAGCGCGAGGACGCCAGCCGAATCGGCGGTCTGAAATCGCAGCCGGCCCCGGATATCGGTCCCGTCCGCGAGGTGCAGGCGGACCTCCCGGTCCGGCCCCATGCGCCGAAGCGCGGCAGCGGCCGAGCGCGGCCCCGGAGGATTGAGATCGGGCGCCGGGACGGCGGCGCATCCCGCGACGAGCATCAGAAGATTGAGCCCAGCGACGATACGCCACCTCATCCATCCTCCAGGCGACTGGTCCCGCAAGACTACCGCGGTGCCGTCGCCTGGCCGTGACCTGTCCCGGGCTCAATAGATGAGGAAGGGGCGCCGCCGGGCCGCGAAGGTGCGGATGCCGTCCGCCCATGGCGCCACGATCTCCGCCGCGGGGCGGCCGGCCTCGAGCGCCGTCCGCAGCGTCGGCCCTCCCGCCAGGCGGTCGAACTGCGCCGCCGACCACCGCATCCGGTCGGGATGTACCGCTCGAATCGCCGACATCAGATGCACCGCGGTCACCGTCGGATCGTAGGTCGCCCGGTCGGTCACGCGGAGCCGGATCCCGGCGAGCAGAGTATCGGCGTACTTGCCGTCGCCGGGCTGATGCGGAGTGAACGCCGTGGAGGCGAACGCGACGCCCGGCAGGCGCTCAGCCCGGATGCGCGACAGCACCGCTGACGTGTCGAGCCACGGCGCGCCGATCTGCTCGAACGGCGCATCCGATCCGCGTCCGACGGAGAGATTGGTCCCCTCGAAGAGACAGGTGCCGGGATAGTGAAACAGGCTCTCGAGGGTGCGGAGGTTCGGACTGGGCGGCACGAACGGGAGCCCTGCCTCGTCGAGCGTCATGTCGCGGCGCCAGCCGGCGGCGGGAACGACGGTGAGCTTCGAATGAATGGCGAAATCCGCATCGGCCAGCCGGGCCAGCTCGCCCAGTGTCATGCCATAGCGCATCGGCACCGCGAGGCGGCCGACGAACGACGTGAACGCCGGGTCGAGCACATTGCCCTGCACCGTTCCGCCGATCGGATCGGGACGGTCGAGCACGATCACGGGAATGCCGTGGCGCGTGCTCGCCTTCATCACTTCGACCGTGGTCGAGATGTAGGTGTAGTAGCGCGCGCCGGCGTCCTGGAGATCGACCACCATCACGTCGATGCCCGCGAGCATGCTGTCGGTGGGGGCGGAAGTCCGGCCGTAAAGACTGTAGATTGGGAGGCCCGTCGCCGAATCGATTGTCGATGCCACCACGGCGCCCGGCGCCGCGGCGCCACGGAAGCCGTGCTCGGGGCTGAACAGCGCGACGAGCTTGATACCCGCATCGCGCAACAGCTCGACGTCGCCCCGGCCGGCGGCATCGATCCCCGACTGGTTCGTCACCAGACCGACGCGCCGCGCGCGCACCAGTGCGACGCTGTCCGACAGGAGCACCTCGATGCCCGGCCGCACCCGGGCGGGACCGGACCGGTGCGCTGCCGATACCGCCGCGGGCGCCGGGGCGCCGCAGCCGGCCCACAGCGCCGTACCCCAGAGGAGAGCGAGCATTCTGTGCACGTGAAATCCCTCGTCGTGTTGTCGCTGGTCGCGGCCGGCTGCGCGCCGGCTCCCATGGGCCCGTCGCCGGCGCCCCGCGTGGTGAGCGTGGACCGACTCCTCGATTCGCTTCCGCTTCGCGACCGGATCGCGCAGCTCGTGGTGCCGTGGATCGCCGGAAACTACTCGGCTTTCGATGACGCGGCATTCAGCCGGGCGGTGACCTGGGTCGACTCGCTCCACGTTGGCGGCATCATCGTCTCGATCGGCTCGCCGCTGGACGTGGCCGCCAAGCTGAATCACCTGCAGGAACGCTCGCCCCTTCCCCTGCTGATCGCTTCGGATCTCGAAAGCGGGACGACCTTCCGACTGGTCGGCGGCACGCCGTTCCCGCCCAATATGGGCGTTGGCGCCTCAGGCGAGGAGCTCGATGCCTACGAGGTCGGCCGCATCACCGCGCTCGAGGGACGCGCCGTGGGGATCCAGATGACCTTCGCGCCCGTCGCGGACGTCAACAGCAATCCGGCGAACCCGATCATCAACACCCGCTCCTTCGGGGAAGACCCGGTGGCCGTCGCCCGCCTCGTGGGCGCAGCCGTGAAGGGAATTCAGGATCACGGCATGCTGGCCACGGCGAAACACTTCCCCGGGCACGGCGACACCGGCACCGACAGCCACATCGCGCTGCCCGTCCTCACCGCCGGCTGGCCCCGCCTCGACAGTCTCGAGCTGGTGCCGTTCCGCGCCGCGATCGCCGCGGGTGTCACGGCGGTGATGTCCGCGCACATCGCGCTGCCGGGCCTCGACAGCGGCCGCACCCGCCCGGGCACCGTCGCCCCCAACATCCTCACCGGCATCCTGCGCGACTCCCTCGGCTTCAAGGGCCTCACCGTCACCGATGCGTTGAACATGGGTGCGCTCGTGACGACGCTCGGCGCGTCGGAGGCGCCGGTGCTGGCCTTCGAGGCCGGCGCCGATGTCCTGCTTCAGCCGGCCGACCCGGCCGTAACCATCGCCGCCATGGAGCAGGCGGTACGCTCCGGCCGGATTTCGGAGGCCCGCCTCAACCGCTCCGTCCGGAAGATCCTCGTCCTCAAGCAGCGGCTCGGCCTCTTCCGCCGGCGGACGGTGCCGCTCGACAGCGTCCCCGCCGTCGTGGGCCGGGCGGAGTTCCTGGAGACGGCTCGCGCGATCGCCGCGCGCTCCATCGTGCTGGCGCGCGACAGCGGCGGCGCGGTCGACAGCCTGCGCGCCGCGCCGCGCACGCTCACGCTGGTCGCCTACGGTGACGAATCGAGCCCCTCCGCGGGAAGCGCGCTCGCCGCGGAACTGCGCGCCAGGGGACACAGGGTGACGCTGGTGCGGCTCGCGCCGCCCAGCGGGCCCGCCAGCTACGACTCGGCGCGCACCGCGCTCGCGGCGAGCCCGATGGCGGTGTTCGCCATCGCGGTCCGCGCCACCGCTTCCCGCGGCACGATCGGAATCCCGCTCCCGCTCGCGGCGCTGGTCGATTCGAGCGCCCTCCAGCGGCCGACCACCCTCGTCTCCCTCGGCTCCCCCTACATCGTGACGCAGGCGCTACACGTTGGCTCATATCTCCTCGCCTGGGCCGCCAACCCGGTGAGTGAGCAGGCCGCCGCGCGCGCGTTGAGCGGAGCCGCCATCACCGGCAAGCTTCCGATCCGGATTCCGCCCGATCAGGCGGTCGGCGCGGGCCTCCAGCGGCCGGCGATTCCCCGCAGCACGCCGTGAGCACCCTGTTCCAGTGCGCGGCGCTTCTCACGCTTGCCGCCTGCGCCGGCCGGCCGGCGGAGACCGGCCCCGCTCCCCGCGTGTCCGAGCGCCCGCGCACGACGCTCGCCGCCGCCGACTGGACTCACGTCCAGCGATTCCTCGATTCGGCGCTGGCGGACACCGCAGCGCCCGGCGCGGTGCTCGCCGTGTCGTTCCAGGGAGCGCACCGCTACTACAGCGGCGGCCGCCTCGGGCTCGACAACCCGGCCCGCCCCGACTCGGCCACCGTGTACGACCTCGCGTCGCTCAGCAAGGTCATCGGCCTCACCACCATGATGATGAAGGCGGTGGACGAGCACCGGATCGACCTCGATGCGCCGATCCAGCGCTATGTGCCCGCCTTCCAGGGCGCCGGCAAGGAGCGGGTCACCGTCCGCCATCTGCTGACCCACTCGAGCGGCCTGCCGGCGTGGCGTGCGCTGTATCGCGAGACGGTTGACCGCGCATCGGCGATGGCCCTCGCCGACACGACGCCGCTCGACACCGTGCCCGGTGCGCGGATGGTCTATTCCGACCTCGGCGCCATCGTCCTCACCCAGGCGCTCGAGCACGTCTACGGCACCCGCATCGACTCGCTCCTCGCGGATCGCGTCTTCGCACCTCTCGGAATGACGTCCACCCGATATCTCCCGCCCGCGCAGTGGCGCGATCACATCGCGCCCACGGAGAACGATCCATGGCGCGGCCGGATTCTCCTCGGCGAGGTCCATGACGAGAACGCGGCCCGCCTCGACGGCGTGTCGGGCCACGCCGGCCTGTTCAGCGACGCGCGCGACCTGCTCGTCTTCGCCGACTGGCTCATGAGCGGGCTCGGCGCGCCGGGCGTCGGCCGGCCGCCGGGCGCGCCGGAACCGCCAGCCAGCCTCCGGGCGTTCATTCGGCGACAGAACCTTCCGGCCGGCTCGAGTCGGGCCCTGGGCTGGGACACACCATCGGAGATGAGCAGCGCGGGCACGCTCCTCGACCCGGCCAGCTTCGGGCATACCGGCTTCACCGGCACCTCGATCTGGGTGGATCCGGCCCGGGGACTGGCGATCGTTCTGCTCAGCAACCGGGTGCATCCCACGCGGAACAACGCCAAGTGGGGCCCCGTCCGCCGGGGGCTGGCAGACCGGGTGGTCGAGTCGCTCTTTCCCGTTGCTGCACAGTGAGTTGCGAGTCCTCATCGCAGGCCGGTGAGCGTTGACACCGACGTGGCGGCCCGATAGCTTTGCTGGCAGTTCAGTCCATCATTAAGGAGCAGCGCATGAGCAGCACCGAACAGCAGCAGGCCCCGGCCGAGGGGTTCGCGCTCGTCCTCACCGATCAGGCGGCCGAAGAGGTCAGGAAGTTCATCGCCGCCGAGAAGGTGCCCGCCGAGACGTCGGGCCTCCGCGTGAGCGTGCTGCCGGGCGGATGCTCGGGCTTCAAGTACAGCCTGAACATCGAAGAGAGCCCGCTGGCCGACGACATGGTCATGTCGCTCAACGGCATCCGCCTGTTCGTGGACGGCTTCAGCGCGCAATATCTCTCCGGCGTCACCATCGACTACGTCTCTTCGATGCAGGGCTCCGGCTTCACCTTCTCGAATCCGAACGCCACCGGCGGATGCGGCTGCGGCAGCAGCTTCACGGCCTGACCACCTCCGTGTAACGCTTCGAGGGCCCACCGCCACCTGGCGCGTGGGCCCTTTTCATTGACTCACCGGGAGCCGCCCTGCATACCGTCGACCTGCTGATCGTCGCGGTCTATTTCACATTCACCCTCGGCCTCGGCCTCTGGGTGGCGCGGCGTCAGCGCAACGCGACCGACTATTTCCTCGGCGCCCGCGATCTCCCCGCCTGGGCCATCCTGCTCTCCATCGTCGCGACCGAAACGAGTGCCGTGACCGTGATCTCGCTGCCGGGCGTCGGCGCCCGCGGCGATCTCACCTTCCTCCAGCTCGCCTTCGGCTACCTCATCGGCCGGATCGGCGTCGCGATCTGGCTCCTCCCCGGCTATTTCCGCGGTGATCAGGAGACTGCCTACACCCGGCTCGAGTCGCGCTTCGGCGTCGGTACCCGGCGGCTCACCTCCACCGTCTTTCTCGTCACCCGTTTCCTCGGTGATGCAGTGCGCGTCTTCGCCAGCGCCATTCCGCTCGCGCTCGTCACCGGCTGGAGCATCCCGATCTCGATCGCGGTGATGGGGGTGGTGACGATGATCTACACCCTCTTCGGCGGGTTCAAGGCGGTGGTGTGGACCGACGTCCTGCAGCTCTCGGTCTATCTCGCCGGCGGCGTCGCGGCGCTGTTCATCGCCTGGCATCTCGCCGGCGGCGCCCACGCGGCACTCGATCTCGCATCGCGCGCGGGGAAGCTTCGCGTGATCGATCCGACGGTGAACTTCACGACGACGTACACCCTGCTCGGCGGCCTCCTCGGCGGCGCCATGCTTTCGGCGGCTTCGCACGGGACCGACCATCTCATCGTGCAGCGCCTGCTGGCCACCCGCTCGCTGCGCGATGCGCGAACGGCGCTGGTGGGCTCGGGGATCATGGTCATCCTTCAGTTCACGCTATTCCTGATGGTCGGGTCGGCGATCTGGGCCGCCGGGCTCGCTCCCGCATCGACGCCCGGCGATCACCTCTTCCCGATGTTCGTCGTGGATCATCTGCCGGTGGGGCTCGGCGGCCTCGTCGTCGCGGGAATCCTCGCCGCGGCGATGGGAACCCACAGCTCGGCCATCAACTCGCTCGCGTCGTCCGCCACGCACGACCTCTATGCCGGCTACACCGGCCGCACCGACCCGAAGCACCTGCTCACCGTGGGCCGCTGGTTCAGCGCGGTCTGGGCGCTCGCGCTGATCGGCGGTGCGCTGATGTTCTTCCTCATGAGCACCGGCGGCGACACCCCCGTCGTCGTGGTGGCGCTCTCGATCGCCTCGGTGACCTATGGCGCGCTGCTGGGGACCTACCTGCTGGCCGCGCGATGGTCGCATGCGAGAGGCCGCGACGTCATCATTGCGGTGTGCGTGAGCATGGCGGTGATGCTTCTCGTCGTCTTCGCGACCCGGCTGTCGGCGCTGCCGCCGTTCGGGGCGCTGGCGCCGCTGGGACACCTGGCGTGGCCGTGGTACGTTCCCATCGGCACGCTGCTGACGGTCGGGGTCGGCACACTGATGAGTCTTCTGCCCCACGGGGATCGCGCATGACCCGCATTCTGATCGGCGCCGACGTCGGAGGGACCAAGACCGCGGTCGCGGTCTCCGACGGCACGGCGATCCTGGCGCTCGCGGACGGTCCGGGCGCGGCGGTGCGCCCGGGCCGCTCGCTCGTCTCCGCCGGCATCATCGCGGATGTCACCCGGCGGGCGCTCGCCGCCGCCGGCAAGCTCAAGGCGGAGGTCATGGTGGTGGGCGCTGCAGGCGCCGGCCGGCAGCCGGAGCAGGAGGAGCTGCAGCAGGCGCTTCGCGGTGAAGGGATCGCCGACCGCGTGATCGTTACGACGGATATCGAAGTCGCGCTGGCGGGTGCGTTCGGGACGGGTCCCGGCATCGTGATCAGCGCCGGCACCGGCAGCGTCGCGGTCGGACGCGACGCCGAGGGACGCCTGCATCGCGCCGGCGGGTATGGATGGCAGATGGGGGACGAGGGGAGCGGGTATGCGATCGGCCGCGCCGCGCTGGGCGCCGTCAGCCGGGCGACAGACGGGCGCAGCCCCGAGACGAAGCTGCGCGCCCGGCTCCTCGAGGTGACGCGGAGCCCGGACTTCGACGCGCTGGTGCGCTGGGCTGCCACCGCGGGACCGGCGGAGGTTGCCTCGCTGGCGCCGGCGACGCTCGAGGTCGCGGCGGCCGGAGACGTGGTGGCACAGGGGATCGCCGACTACGCGGCGCGTGAGCTCACCCAGCTCGCCATGCACATTCTGCCGCGAATCGGCGGCGATGCGCCGGTACCGGTCGCGCTGAGCGGCGGCCTCCTGTCGAGCGAGTCGCTCCGGCGCACGGTGCTCACCCGACTCGGCGACGAGCCACGCCTCGGCGTTCTGGACGCGCCCGTGGATGCGGTCGCCGGCGCGCTCCGGATCGCCGCCGCGGCCGGCGCGGGAGGCCCCGGCTAGCCTTCGCGGGCGCGCTGCCGCAGCCGGCTGTGCCGCACGCTGTAGAGGAAGTAGATCGCGAGCCCGAGCACGAGCCAGAGCCCGAAGCGGATCCACGTCAGCCGCGGAAGCTGGGTCATCAGGTAGACGCACGAGACAATCGAGATCGCCGGCGTCAGCGGCACCAGCGGCGCCCGGAACGGCCGTACCCGCTCGGGCTCCTTGACCCGCAGCACGATCACCCCCGCCGATACGATGACGAAGGCGAACAGCGTCCCGATGTTCGTCAGATCCACGACCTCCGCGATGTTCGCGAACGCCGCGAAGACCGCCACGAACAATCCCGTCAGAATCGTGCCGATGTACGGCGTCTTGAACCTCGGGTGCACCTTGGCCAGGAACGGGGGCAGCAGCCCGTCCCGCGCCATGGACATGAAGATGCGCGGCTGGCCCAGCTGGAAGACGAGCAGCACGCTGCTCATCGCGATGACGGCACCGAGCGACACGATGAAGCGCGACGCGTTGAGCAGCGCCGGCGAGCCGTCGGCGAGCGCGAGCGCCGTGATCATCGGCTCGGGCGTGCCCAGCTGGCGCCAGTCGGCCATGCCGGTCATCACCACCGACAGAATGATGTAGAGGACGGTGCAGACGAGGAGGCTCATGATGATGCCGAACGGCATGTCACGGCCGGGATTCCTCGATTCCTCCGCGGCCGTCGACGTCGCGTCGAAGCCGATGTAGCTGAAGAAGATGATCGCCGCGCCGGCGCTGATCCCCTTGAAGCCGTTGGGCGCGAAGCCGCCGGTGGCCGGATTATGCCAGTTGATCGGCTTGATGAGCGTGGCGCCGACGGCGCAGAAGAAGAGGATGATCGCGATCTTGAGCACGACCATCGCGTTGTTGGAGTTGGCCGATTCCCGGATGCCGATGACGAGGATGACGGTGATCAGTGCGACGATCAGGAACGCCGGCAGGTTGAAGATCACCGGCAGGCCGAAGAGATGCGGCGCGCCGCTTGCGGCCGACGCCAGGTAGGTGTTGCTCGGTGTGCTCACGCCGGAGGCGAGCGCCTCCGCCGCCATGTGCGCGGAGCGGTAGTCGGTGGCGAGCCAGGCGGGGAGCGAGATCCCGAAGTGGCTCAAGAGCTCCCGGAAGTATCCCGCCCATCCGATCGCCACGCCGATGTTGCCGACCGCGTACTCGATGATCAGGTCCCAGCCGATGATCCACGCCACCAGCTCGCCCAGCGAGGCGTACGCGTACGTGTAGGCCGAGCCGGAGATCGGCACCATCGCGGCGAATTCGGCGTAGCACAGCGCGGCGAAGCCGCAGGTAAGGGCGGTGAGGAGGAACGAGAAGATGATCGCGGGGCCGGCGCCGGGCCGGAGCGGATCGCCGACGATCGCGGTGCCGGTGGTGGCAAAGATGCCGGCGCCGATCGTCGCGCCGACGCCGAGCGCCGTGAGATGCCACTTGCCCAGCGATCGCTTGAGACCGCCGCGCTCGGCGAGGTCGTCCTCGCAATCGGCGACGGACTTACGGACGAAGAGTTGGGACATGGCGCCTCGAGAAGAAGGACCCGGCGTCACTGGGTCGGCAGGGTGAACTCCATCGGAAAGACCACGGCTACCGGCTGGCCATCGGGGCCCCGCGCCGGCCGGAACCGGAAGCCGAGGACGATTTCGGCAAACTTCTGGTAATACCCGCGATCGGTGATGACGGGATCGGTCTCGAACCGCTCGACACGCCCGTCGGTCGTGATGGCGAAGGTGACCTTCACCGTCTTGCCGCGCAGCTCGCGCGGAGGGGTGCTGAACGGGATCGCGAGCCCGCGCAGCTCGGGCGGCCGGATATTGCCCCCTTCGCCGCCGCTCCCCGTGCCCGGCCCCACGCCGGGGCCGACGCCGCCGCCCTGCCCGCCGCCACTGCCGCCACCGGTTCCCGGTCCCGCGCCCTTGTCTCCCCCGGCGCCGGCACCGGGTGCGGCGCTCGCCGTCTGCGTGGCGGGGACGGTGTCCTTCGCCACTGCTGCGGGGACCGGCTGTGGAACCGGGGTTTCGGCCTTCGGCGGCGTGACGACCGGCGGGAGAACCGGTGTCATGACCGCCGGCGTCGGAGGGCTGACGGGCGGCAGGGCAATAATATACGTGGCCTCTTCACCGCCGCCACCGCCGCCGCCGCCCCCGCCGAGTGGTCCGAATCGGGGATCGCCGGGACGCGGAGTGGGGATGAGCAGGTCGCGGCGCGTCCAGACGAGCGCGAGCAGCGCGGCATGCACCGCGAGCGACACCCAGAACCCGGTGCTGCGCGCGCGTTGGCGCGGCAGTGACAGGTGTGGGAGATCGGGTTTGGTCGTGGCAGCCTCGGCGCTCGTCATGGTCGTGTCGAAGATAGTGACGTGGCCGGACCGCGGGAAAACACGCGCGGGGGCCCGACTGAGCCCCCGCGCGTCCTGCTGTCCGGCCCGCCGCGGCCTACTTGCGGTAGGCCTCGATCGGCGTGAACCCGATGATCTGGACGCCGGCACTGCGCGCCACGTCCATCGCGTCCACCACGTCCTGGTAGATCCGGTTCTGGCCCGCCTTGATGAACATCAGCTTGGCGTTCCTTGGCGCGAAGATCGTGCGGATCTGCGTTTCGAGCTGCGCCTTCGGCACCGGCTGCGTATTGATCGCATAGGAACCGTCGTCGTTCATCTCGAGCACGATCTGATCGTTTGCGGCCTGGCTCGCGGTCTGCGTGTTCGGCGGGGCCACCTGCACATCCATCGCCATCCGGTTGAGCGGCTGCGACACCATGAAGATGATCAGCAGCACGAGCAGGATGTCGATCATCGGCACCACGTTCGGCTCGGCGGACAGGCCTCCCGCCCCACCCACTGACATGCCCATGCTACTTGCCCTCCTTCTTCTTGCCGCCGAGAAGTGACGCCGCCTCGTTCCGCTCGGTGATCGACCGGACCACGCGGGCCCCGGCCTTCCGGGCGATCTCGATCCCGGCCTGCACCCGGCCGTACTTCAGCCGCTGGTCGGCCTTGAAGAACAGGATCTTGTCGTCCCGCGTCGCGTAGAGCGCGCGGAGCTGCTCCTCGAGCGCCGCATCGGAGATCGGCCGCTTGTTCAGGAAGAACTTGCCGTTCTCGTCGATGCCGAGAGTGACCTCGTCGTCCTTCTCCGGACTCCGGTCCAGATTCTTCGCCTTCGGCAGCTCGGCGCGGAAGCCGGCCGCGATCAGCGGTGTCACGATCATGAAGATGATCAGGAGCACCAGCATGATGTCGATCATCGGCACGACGTTCGGCTCCGACTTGACCGACGTGCGTCCAGCGCTGCCCGTAGACATGCTCATGGGACGCTACCTCCTCTCAGAAAGCGTGATGCCGGCGTCAGCCAGCCACATGGCCGCTGCCGGAAACCGCCTTCTGCGCCTGGAACTCCTTGGTGAAGATCGACCGGCCGAACTCGCTGCCGACGCTCTTGATGAGGTAGTCGATGAGCTCCTTCGACGTGTAGGTCATCTCGACCGTCAGGTTCTCGATCTTGGTCGTGAAGTAGTTGTATCCCCACACCGCCGGGATCGCGACCATGAGGCCGAAGGCCGTCGTGATCAGCGCCTCGGCGATACCGGCCGACACGCCCGCAAGGCCGCCGGCCGTGCCGCCGGTCGCCATGCCCGTGAACGCCGTGATGATGCCCATGGTGGTGCCGAGCAGACCGACGAACGGCGCCGTGGAGCCGACCGTCGCCAGCACGCCGGTGCCGCGCTTGAACTCGGCCAGCACGATCAGCATCTGGCGCTCGACCGCACGCTCGGCCGAGTTGATGTCGGCGGCGGTGATCGTCGCCCGGTCGCGCAGCAGCGGCTTCACCTCGGCCAAAGCTTCACCCAGCACTCGGGAGACGTGGCTCTTCTTGTTCTTCTCGGCCAGCGCGATCGCCTGGTCGAGGTTCTCCTCCTGGATCGCGCGCGAGAACTGCGGCGCGAAGCGGCGGGTCTCCGACTGACTGCGCATGATCTGGATCAGCTTCGTGACCATGACCGTCAGCGAGTAAATGGACATGATCGCGAGGACGATGACGATGCCCTTCGCGAAGGGGCCCATCTGAGCCCACATTGCCGCCAAATCGAGATTCATCTGTGCCTCCGTAAGAGATCGTCGTGCCGCACCGAAGCGCGCGGCGTGACCGTACGACTACTGCCCCTGGAAGACCACGGGCTGCTGAACCAGCACGCGCACCGTGCGCCCGCCGTTGCGGCCCGGCTTGAAGTTCGCCTTGAGGATCACGTCCTTGGCCGGCTCCTCGAACACCTTGTTCGTGCTGCTCACCACCTTGACCGACGGCGGCTCCGCCCGGCCCAGGGTATCCACGATGAAGGTGAGCATGACCCGGCCCGGCACGCCCTCGAACCCGCTCGGCGTGCGCAACGGCCCCGGGGTCAGCATCCGCGGCGGCTCATCGGCCTCGGCCGAGGTCACGACCACGCTGCCGACGTCCACCGGGCCGGTCCCGCCGATGATGCCGGTCGAGACGCCGCCCTCGACGCCCTTGCCCGTGAAGTCGCGCGGATCGAACGCCTTCTGATTCAGGTTGACGGGCGGAATGTCCTTCGGAATGTCCGTCGGCGCGACCACCGTCTGGAATCCCTTCGGCGGCGGATTCGCGCTCACGACGACGTCCTGTGGCTTGGGCGGCTCCGGCGGTGGGGTCTCGGCCGGTGGCTTGAGGAAGACCACAGTGGTATCGATGGGCTTCTCCTCGGCCGCCTCAGCAATGCCCTGTGTCGCCTTGACCGCGGCGAGAATGAGCACGGCGTGCACGATCACGGATGTGATCGTCTGCCCGAGCGAGCTCTTTCTCTTGGCCTGCGATTCGATCAGGTTGTCAAACACAAACCCACCTCCACAGAGGAGAATGTGACGTGGAGGGAAGGTACGGCCCGCGCCCTAGCAGCGCCGTCTCTCGAACATGACAATTCAATGACAACCCGGTTAGCGCTCAGCCTTCGGCGGGGATCGGTGTGACGCGGGTCACCAGCGGCGCGGTCGCGGGCGCGCGCGGGAGGGTCACGATGAAGAGGGTGCCGCGCCCGGGCCGGCTCTGCACCGTGATCGATCCGCCGTGCGCCTCGGCAATCCACTTGGTGATGGCGAGGCCCAGACCGACCCCCGGCCGATCGCCGGTGCGGGAGCGCGCGGGGTCGGCCCGCCAGAACCGGTCGAAGATGTGCGGCAGGTCGCCGGGCGCGATGCCGATGCCGGTGTCGCGCACGGTGATGGTGACGTCGGTGCCGCGGTCGGCCAGCTCGAGGTCCACCCTGCCCCCCGGCGGCGTGTACTTCACGGCGTTGGTGATCAGGTTGAGCAGCAGCTCCCGCACGCGGTGGCGGTCGACCGCCAGGCGCACCGGCTCCTCCGGCATCTTCGTCGTGACGATCACCTCGCCGCCTTCGGCCAGCATCCCGGCGGTCTCCGATGCCTCGGCAATGAGCTCGCGCACGTCGCATTCCTCGACGGCCAGCGGCGCCCGGCCCTCATCGGCCCGAGCGAGCGTGAGCAGGTTGTCCACCATCTCCGACATCTGGTTGATCTGCTCCAGCGTCTCGTCGAGCGCTCCGATGGCGTCGGGCGGCGTGCCCGGATGGGTCAGCGCCCGTTCCACGCCGGCCCGGAGGACCATGAGCGGAGTCTTGAGCTCGTGGCTGGCATCGGCGGTGAAGCGGTGGAGGCTTCCGAAGCTCTGCTCCAGGCGGGCGAACATGCGGTTCAGCGTGAGCGCCAGGCGCGAGATCTCGTCGGAGGTGAGCGGAACGGCGAGGCGGCGGTGCAGGCTCCGGCCGTCGGTGATCGCGTCCACCTCGTCGGTGATGCTCTGGACCGGCGCGAGCGCGCGCCCCGCGAGCCAGTAGCCGAGGACGACGGCGAGGAGCACCACGAGCGGCGCGACCACGGTCATCGCGCGGAGGATGAGCGCGGGATCGAAGGGAAGGTTGTTGACGGGCGTCGCGACCAGGAGCGAGCTGATGCCCGGACCGGCGCTGTCGGTCGCGGCGACGCGATACCGCACCGTCGTCGACTGGTCGAGGGCGAGGGTGCCCAGGCGCTGGCTCGCGTCGGCGTGAGCGGCTTCGGCGCGCAGCTGGTCGAGCGCGTCGAACTCGAGATTGCGGGCGGCTTCCGAGAGGAAGAGCGCCTGGCCGTTCTCGCCGACGACGACGAGATAGTCGCGCGAGCTCTCGAACGCCGCGCTGATCCCGGCCTTCAGCGTCGGGGGCATGCTGTCCTGCGCGATCACCAGCGGACCCACCAGCCGGTACGACCCCTGCAGCCAGTTGAGCGCGAACTTCATCTCGAGATCCGTCCGCTCGTCGAGCGACCGGATGCTCGGCTGCTTCAGCTCGTAATAGAGCGCGGCGCCGAACGCCCCCAGTGTGAGCAGGAGGGCGATGGTGAACGAGACGGTGAGCCGGCCGCGAATGCCTCGCACGTCACGCCTTGATCACGTAGCCGACGCCCCGGACCGTATGCACGAGCTTCTGCGCCTGGCCGGAGTCCACCTTCTTGCGAAGGCGGTTGATGACCACGTCCACGATGTTGGTGCCCGGGTCGAAGTGGTAGTCCCACGCGTATTCGGTGATCAGCGTGCGTGACATGACCCGCGGCGAGTGCCGCATGAGGTACTCGAGCACGGCGTACTCCTTGGGCGTGAGCTCGATCGCCTCGCCGCCGCGCCGCACCTCGCGGGTGGCGGTGTCGAGCTCGAGATCGGCCACGCGGATCGTCGGGGAGCGCATCTGCTGGGGGCGGCGGCCGAGGGCCTCGACCCGCGCGAGCAGCTCCTCGAAGGCGAACGGCTTGGTCACGTAGTCGTCGGCGCCGGAACGGAGCGCCTGCACCTTGAAGTCCACCGCATCCTGCGCCGTGAGCACCAGAATCGGCATCGTGCTCCCCCGGTCGCGCAGCGTCCGGAGCACCTCGAGCCCGGTCATCCCGGGGAGACGGAGATCGAGCACCAGCAGGTCGTACTGCCCTCCGGCGGCGAGGCGCAGCCCTTCCATGCCGTCGCCGACCAGGTCGGCGTGATACTGCTGCTCCTCCAGTCCGCGCTTCACGTACTGGCCGACGGTGCGGTCGTCCTCGATGACGAGAATCTTCATGCGGACTCCGGGATTGCCGGCAGCAGGATGCGGAAGATGGAACCGCGCGCGGGCTGACTGTCCACCTCCAGCCGCCCGCGGTGTTCCTGGACGATGCCGTAGCAGATCGACAGGCCGAGTCCCGTGCCGCGGCCCGGTGCTTTCGTGGTGTAGAACGGCTCGAAGATCTTGGTCTGCTCGGAGAGGGGAATCCCGACGCCGCTGTCCTCGATCTCCACCACCACCTCGTCCGGGCGGGCGCCGCGCCGCGCGCGCACGCCGAGGCGCCCGCCGCCCTCCATCGCATCCACCGCGTTCAGCATCACCGCCATGAAGACCTGAATGAGCTGCTCCGCGTTCCCCAGCACTCGCGGGAGACCGGGCTCGATCTCCCGCACCAGCGTCAGGGACCGGAAGCGCTGGTGGTGCTTGAGCAGGAAGAGGGCGTCGTCGATCACCGCGACGAGGTCGATCGAGGCCTTGGCCGTCCCCTTCGGCCGGCTGAAATCGAGCAGGCCGTCCACGATGCTGGTACAGCGCAGTACTTCCTTGTCGATGATCTCGCAGTACTCGCGGAGACCCGCCACGCCGGGCCCGGTCACCTCGTTGAGACGCATCTGGCTCGCCGCGACGCACGCGCCGATCGTGGCGAGCGGGTTGTTGATCTCGTGCATGACCCCGGCTGCCAGTTGGCCCACCGCCGCCAGCTTCTCGGTCTGCAGGGCCCGCTGCTGCATTTCGCGCCGCGCCGTCACCTCCTCGCCGATCGTGATGACGTGGGTCACCTCGTCCCCATCGAGGCGCATGGGAATCTTCGAGATGCGGTAGTAGCGGGTGCGCTCCGCATCCGGCACCTCGAGATCGGTCTCGCTGATCTGGCCGGTGGCGAAGATGGCATCGAACTCGGCTCGCAGCTGGTCCGCCGGCTGACGCGTCAGCACCTCGAAAACCGTCCGGCCAACGACCTCCCGGCTCCTGAGCCCCTGTGTGCCGGTCTCCCGCTTCCGGTTCCACACGCGGATGCGGTACTCCCGGTCGACCACATAGAGGCCGACCGGGAGGCTGTCGATGACCAAGTTGGTGAAGCGGCGCTGGTCCTCGATCTCGCGTGACTGCAGCGCGACCTCCCGGCCGAGCTCCGAGGCGAGATGAAGGGTCGCGAGATACGGAGCGACCATGTCCGCCACCGCCAGGAGCAGCCGCTCCGCCTCCGCCGCGCCGACCGCCTCGACGAGTCCCAGCGTCTCGCCGTCGCGGATGACCGGCGCCCGGACCTGGCCCGCGACCACCGGCACCCGCTCGAGTGACGGCACGACGTCCACCGACGCCGATCCCTCCGGTGCACTGATCGCGAGGTAGGTGGAGGCGCCCGGGGCCCGTACCCAGATCGTCACGCGCGCCGCCCCCACCCCGCTCCATACCGCCGCCGCGACCGCCGCGAGCGCATCGGCGGCATCGCCCGATCGGTTGAGCAGGCGGGCGACGTCGGCGAGGAGGTCGAGCGGGCTCATGCCGTCAGCGGGCGGCGGCGGGGACGTCGGGCGTGGAGGCGTAGCTCACGATGCGCCACGCGCCGTCGCGCCGGCGAAGCACCATGTTGTCCACCGTGCCGACCTCCTCCCGCCCCTCGCCGGCCAG
>JBLMWC010000151.1:0-5094 GCA_050257015.1 Bacillota bacterium
CCGCGCCGAGGAGCGATCGCTTCGCGGCCCGCTGGCGCCGGGCGATTCCGCCGGGAACCGGCTGGCTTCTCGCTGCCGTGCCGTCGGAAGGGGTGATCTGGTCCAGGACCGGCGTCGCCAACCACGGCACCGCGCTCGATGCCGATGTCAGGGTGCCGATCATCTTCGCCGGGCCGGGCATCCGGCCCGGACGGTACGAACGGCCGGTCGCCACGGAGGACATCGGTCCGACCCTGGCCACCCTCATCGGAGTGCGGCCGACGGAGCCGGTCGCCGGTCACCCCATTCCCGAGGTCGTCGGCCGATGAGCCATCCCGAGCTGCCCTGCTATCCGTGTCCGCACGCCTCATCGTGCTGTGCGTACGGCGTCACGCTGAGCGACGACGAGGCGGCTCGCATCAGCGAAGTCCACGGCGCGGACGTACTCTATCGGACACGCTGGGGGGAATGGCGGACACGGGTGAAGCGTGGGCGTTGCGTCTTCCTCAGGGACAACGTCTGCACCATACACGCCCAGGACTACTACCCGGCGGTCTGCCGCGGCTTCCCCTGGACCGATGCCGAAACCGGCGGTCCCTACGAGTACGATCGGACGATCTGTCCCGAGTTCGTGATCCGGCCCGAGCTGACGCAGATCGGGCGCCGCTGAGACTGTCGCCCCCACCTGATCCGAGGTACCGCAATGACAAGCCGCCGCCTGATCGGGCCACTCCTCACTCTCACCCTCACCGCGTCCCTCATGGCCTCTGCCGCCGCCGCTCAGACCTCGGATCCCGCGCTCGAGCACGCGCGCCGGCTCCTCCGCTCGACACCGCTGATCGACGGGCACAATGATCTCCCGTGGGAGATCCGCAAGTCGAAGAGCGCACCGCTCGACGTGGACGCGTACGACCTGCGCCGGCGCTCTGACGGCCAGACCGACCTCGACCGGCTGGCCGAGGGGCACGTGGCCGGGCAGTTCTGGTCGATCTACGTTCCCGGCGAGGTGAAGGACAGCGGGTTCGCCCGGATCCAGCTCGAGCAGTTCGACATCGCGCGCCGCATGATCGCGCGGTATCCCGACCGCCTGGCGCTCGCCCTCACTGCCGACGACATCGAGCGTGACTTCCGACAGGGGAAGATCGCCTCGCTCCTCGGCATGGAGGGCGGGCACGCGATCGAGAACTCGCTCGGGGCGCTCCGCGTCTACTACGAGCTGGGCGCCCGATACATGACGCTGACCCACAACGTGACGCTGGCGTGGGCCGATGCGGCGCTCGACACCGCGTCGCACGGCGGGCTCACCGAGTTCGGCCGGGAAGTCGTGCGCGAGATGAACCGCCTCGGCATGCTGGTGGACCTCTCGCACGTCTCGCCGGGAACGATGAGCGATGCGCTCGATGTGGCACAGGCCCCGGTGATCTTCTCCCACTCCTCGGCGCGCGCAGTGACCGACGTGCCGCGCAACGTCCCCGATTCGATCCTCGCGCGGCTGCCCAGGAACGGCGGCGTCGTGATGGTCACGTTCGTGCCCGGATTCATCTCGAAGCCGATCGACGAATACGATCAGGCGGCGCGCGCCCGGTTGCGGGAGATCCGCGCCACGGTGACCGACACCGCCGAAGCGCGTCGGCTCATGGGCGAATGGCGCACGGCCCATCCCCGGCCGCAGGCCACGATCAAGGACGTCGCAGATCACATCGATCACGTCCGCCAGGTCGCCGGGGTGGACCACGTCGGCATCGGCAGCGACTTCGATGGCATCGACGAGACGCCGGTCGGGCTCGAGGACTCGTCGAAGTACCCGGCACTCTTCGCCGAGCTGATCCGGCGGGGATGGAGCGACGGCGACCTGAAGAAGCTCGCCGGTCAGAACCTCCTGCGCGCGATGCGCGGGGCCGAAGCGACTGCCCGGCGGCTGCAGCAGACGACCCGGCCGTCGACGAAGACTATCGATCAGCTGGATGGGCGGCGGACCGCTCCGGCGACCTGAACGCGAGGATCGCCGCGACGATGAGTGCCGTCGTGGCGAAGCCGAACCACTGCAGCGCGTAGCTCAGGTGCGGACCGTCATCGAGCGCGGGTACCGGGAGCCTGCGTGGACTTCGGGGAAGGGCGGAATCGGGGGTCTGGAGCAGATAGACGGGGAGGAGCGAATAGGGCACCGCTGACCGCAGCGCCTGCAGGTCGAGGCGTGCCCACGTGGTGCGTCCCTGGTGCGTGAGCGCGTTGCCCCGCCGCCCGCTGTTGTCCATCGGGAGTGCCAGGCCCACTACGGTAACCTGGCCCGGCTCGTCGAGCCCGGCGAGGTCGGCACTGACTGCGTCGGGCGCGGGAACGAACCCGCGCTTGACGAGGACCGCTCTGCCGCTCGCCATGACGAGCGGCGTCACGATCTGAACCCCCGGCGCCTCGTCGAAGGTCACTCCGCGGAGCACGATCTCGTGCCCGCGGTCGTAGCGTCCGGTGGCACGCACGCGGCGGTTCGCGAGTGCGGCATCCGGCGGCAGACCTCCGGCAGCGAGATCGAGCACGGGCTCGGCCCGCGCGGCGAGTGCCGCCGCGTTTGCCGCGCGCCGCTGATGAAGCCGATGGAGCTGCCAGATGCCGAGGCGGGCGCAGATGAGCGCGACGACGACCAGGATGGCGGGTAATGCAAAACGTACGCGTGATGACATGTTCGTCTGCTCGGGATGACATCGCGGGCGTGGGCCGTCTGGCGCACCAGTCGCGCAAGAGCTCTCTCCGCAAAAAGATAGACGCGGCGGGTGTGCGCGGCCCACTCCTTGCCGCTTGCGCGGGCCGTTCCCGTGTGGCCAGACCGACTTTCTCCTGGGTGACCACCATGCGACCTGCCGTTCGCGCCGCCGCACTTGCCCTGGCGCTCCCGCTCCTTCTCTCCTCCACCCTCGTCGCACAACAGCATCGTCCCGGGATCGTGGACGTCTCCGGGCGCACCCGGCACGGGTTCTGGGGCTCCCTGGGGCTCGGCGCGGGCGCTGAAGCGGTGGACCTGGTCAACCCCGATGACGGATTCGGCTACAGCGACAACCTCACGAAGCCGACCGTCCAGCTCCGGCTGGGCGGGACCGTCAGCCCGAACCTGCGGCTCGGCGGCGAGCTCTCCAGCTGGATCAACTCGTATTACGGGAGTGGTGGTGATGTGACCGAGACGGTCGGCGGGGTCTTCGGCATCGCCCAGTACTACCCGGCGAAGCGGGCGGGCTTCTACCTGAAGGGCGGGCTGGGGCTCGGACGGAGCGCGGTGGACTACGCCGGCGGGCCCACGATCAGCGACTACGGCTTCGCCGCCGTGGTGGGCGCCGGCTACGACATCCGGGTCGGCCGCCACCTGGCAATCACACCGACGGTGGACTTTCAGCACCACGACTACTCGGGCGCCCAGGGTGGCGGATATCGCGAGCGGATCTGGGCCTTCGGCGTGGGCCTGACCTACCAGTCGGGCGGCATGTAGGCCTCACGACGGCGTCCCGGCCGTGGTATCTTTAGACGCGCCCGCCGGATGGCGGGCGCGTTCATGTCCAATATCCCAGACCTCGTGCGATTGCCCCGCGTACCGGCTTCGACTCCGGCCGTTGGCCTGTGCCTGCTTTTCGCCGCCTGTGGCGGCGACAAGATCGTGCTGCCCAACGACACGGTGCCGGCCGCCATCGCCGTCGTGAGGGGAAACGGGCAGACCGGCACGGTGGGCGCGCTGCTGGCGGATTCGGTCATCGTCCGGGTGACCGACGCGGGCGGCCGGCCGGTCGAGGACCAGCCGGTCACCTTCAGCGTGACCGCGGGCGGCGGCACCGTCGCGCCGCTCACCGCGAATACCAACGCCGACGGCCGGGCCGGCGTGCGCTGGACCCTGGGCACGACCGCGGGCGCGCAGACGGGGCAGGCGAAGGTGACCGGCAGCGGCGCCCCGGCGAACCTGGTCACGGTCTTCAGCGCGACGGCCAATCCGGCCGGCGCGGCGACGATCGTGCGCGTGGGCGGCAACAGCCAGACCGCCACCGCCGGCTCGGCGCTCACCGATTCGCTCGTCGTTCGGGTGGCCGACGCCGCATCGAATCCGGTGGCCGGCGTGGGCGTCAACTGGACGGTGACGGGCGGCGGAACGGTGAGCGCCCCCACGGTGGCCACGGGGGCTGACGGCCGTGCGGCGGTCAAGTGGACGCTCGGTCCCACCGCCGGCGCGCAGACGGCGACGGCCGGGGCGGCCGGGCTGGTGGGCTCGCCGATCGTTTTCGATGCGACGGCGGTAGTGGGGACTGCCGGAAAGCTGACGATTACGCAGCAGCCCTCCAGCAGTACACAGAGCGGTGTCCCCTTCGCCCAGCAGCCGCGAATCCAGCTTCGCGACGCCAATGGGAACGCCGTTGCGCAGCCTGGTATCGCCGTGACGGCGGCGATCGTGTCGGGACCCGGCGCGTCGCTAATCGGATCCGCGACCGTCGCCACCGATGGCAGCGGCCTCGCGGTGTTCAACAACCTAGGCCTCAGCGCCCCGGCCGGCTCCTACACGCTCAATTTCACCGGCACCAATCTTTCCGGCGTCACATCGGATCCGATCGTCGTCGGCGCGGGGAGTGCCGCCGCGCTCAGCCTCACCGTCCCGCCGTCCGCGACCGCGTCGAGCGGCGTCCCGCTCACGACCCAGCCCGTCATCCAGCTGGTTGACGGCAGCGGCAACGCCGTGGCGCAAATGGGGAAGACCATTGTCGCCGCGATCCAGTCGGGGACTGGAACGCTTTCGGGCACCACGAGCCTCGCGACGAACAGCTCCGGGATCGCCAGCTTCACGAACCTCACGCTGAGCGGCGCAGCGGGAAGTCAGGTGACGCTCAGCTTCAGCGCCTCGGGACTCGTGGGCGTGTCCTCAGGGACGATCACGATCGGCGCCGGCACCGTCAGCGCCGGCAACTCGACGCTCACGGTGACCGGATCCCCGATCACGGCGAGCACCGGAGCGAGTGCCGCGACGATCACTGTGACGGCCCGCGATGCGAGCAACAACGTCATTCCGGGCGCCGCCGTGTCGGTCAGCGTCACCGGCAACAACAGCGTGACCCAGCCCGCTGGTGGCGTCGCCAACGGCTCGGGCGTCGC
>JBLMWC010000152.1:0-9403 GCA_050257015.1 Bacillota bacterium
CGTCGGCCACGCCCAGCTCGCGGCGGAGCGCCTCGTTCCGGCCGGGGCGGAATCGCGCGATGTCCACGCCGTTGAAGATGACGGCCACCTGCTCAGGCCGGAGCGGGGACTCCTCGAGGAGTGCGCGCCGGAGGGATTGGGAGACGCAGACCACTCGGCGCGTCCCCGCGGCGAGCGCCCGCAGCTTGATGGCACGCCGCGCATCGTCGCGAGCCAGATCGACGAATCCGTGGAAGGTGGCGACGACGGGGACCCGGCAGAGGAAACCCGCGGTACCGGCGTACACGGTGGTGCCGAAGGTATGGGCTTGCACGAGGTCAACCCGCTCTCGCCGGATCAGGCCGACGACCCGCGCCAGGTGGCGGAGATCGAAGGCGCCGGCGGACGGCAGGACGGCGGGCTCGACGCCGCGCCGCACCAGCTCGTCGTGCAGCCACCCGGTCGGCCGGGGGACGGCGGCAAGCGAGTGGAAGCGCGCCGGATCGAGACCGGCTGCGAGATCGGCGAAGACGGTTTCCGCGCCGCCGGCGCCCCAGGAGTCGATGAGGTGGAGGACCCGCCGGATCGTCACGCGCGCCGTGCTGAGCGGGGCAGGGCGGCGGCGAGCGCCTGACGGCCGCGCGGAACGGCGCGCGCGGGCAACGGGACGAGCTCCCGCCGGGCCACCTCGTGGAGCGCCACCGTCATCGAGAGGTTGATCCAGAAGAACGGGTAGTACAGCACCGTGACGAAGAAGCCGCTGGCCAGGTATCCCATCAGCGCGGCATCGAACGAGTGCGCCATCAGGAAGACGAGTCGGCCGTTGGGAGCGCGGGCGGCGCGCGCGCGCGTCCGACGGTTCACCAGCAGGGTGACGCCGATCAGGCCCAGAAAGGCCGCAAGGCCGGTGAAGCCCAGCTCGGCCGACGCCTGGATGAAGATGTTGTGCGGCAGCTGGCCCTTCACCCCGTAGGTGCGCTGGTAGTATGGCATCCAGTTGTAGAACCCGATGCCGAGGACCGGGTAGTCCTCCGTCATCTGGATGCCGCGCCGCCAGTAGGTCAGCCGCGTGACCGACGACTTGTCCTCACCGGCCTCGGAGAAGCGCTGCTTCTGTTCCGGCGGCAGGAGCACCAGAACCACCACCACCAGCGCCGTCGCTGCGATCAGTGCCCGCGCCCGGTACTTGCTCTTCACCAGCATCCACATGCCGGCGGCAGCGATGCCGACCAGCGCGCCGCGTGACGACGATGCGACCGTGCCGAGCACGGCACTGCCTGCCATCGCGAGCAGGATGAGAAACTTCCACTTCGGGAGCCGGTCCCTGAGGCCAAGGGCAAAGTAGAACGCGATGGGGAAGAAGATGCACATCGCGACGCCGAACTCGCCGGAGTTGTTGAACCACCCGGCCCCGCCGGTAACTCCCCAGGTGCGGAAGCCGAAGCCGAAGCCCGCCCATTGCTTCATGGCGCCCCAGGACATCTGGGCGTTGTAGAGGAGGAAGGCGAGCATGAAGACGACGAAGCGCTTCTCCGTCACCACGATGTTGGTGATCAGGAAGTAGACGAGCACCCACGAGAAGAAGAAGATGTAGTTGCGAATCGACTCCATCGGCATGTACGCCGTGGCGGTCGAGAGCAGGACGATGAGCGCGTAGACACCGAGTGCGCCGTCGGCGGGCGAGTAGCTCCGGAGCCGCTCCCGGCCCAGCACCAGGCTCAGCAGGGTGAAACCGAGCGTGATCTGTCCGTACGGCACCACGTCGATCGACGGGAACAGCTGCTGCGGCCGGACGTATTCGATGAAGAGGTAGAGCGTCACCCACCAGAACGATGCCGGCTGGGTGTGCAGCCAGCGCCAGATCGCGCCCGGGCCGAGGCGGTAGACATCGTGCAGCACCGTCCGGATCCGTCCCGGCCGCCGCGTCATGCCGCCGCCTTGAACGCGGCGAGCGTCTGCCGCGGTGCGCGGATCGCCTGCCAGGCGACGCTCCGGTCATCCGGCCGCAGCACGACGAGCCAGACCGCGCCGACGTATGCGAGCATGATCACGGCGGCGATACCGGCGTTGGTGATGAATCCGCGCGCCGGGATCAGCACGGCGGTCGTGACCGCCGCGACCGATATCGCCGTCAGCCGGAGTATGCGCCCCCACTCGTACGTCACCGGCCAGACCTTCTGGCTCCAGTAGTACATGAGCCCGAACCTCATCAGAAAGGCGATCAGCGTCGCCACGGCGGCGCCGGCCCCGCCGAAGCGGGGAATGAGCAGAGCATACAGCGGGACGATCACGGCCACCGCCGCCCAGCTGCCGTAGGCCAGATACCTCGGGCGCTCGGCCGCCGTCACCGCGAACCGGATCACGTCGGTCCAGCTGACGACGACGTACGCGGCCAGCACCAGCGGCACGATCCGCGCAGCGGCGTGGAACGCCGGCGTCGTCATGATCTGCAGGATCGGTCGGACGCCGACACCGATGGCCGTCGCCATGGTCAGGAGCACCAGGTTGACGAAGAAGAACCCTTCCGAGTATTTCGCGTCCCGCACCGCCCGCGGGGCCGACATCAGCTGAAGCCGCTGCGGGTTCCACGCGTTGATGATCGGCGTCGCGCCGATCTGATTCAGCAGGAAGCCGAACTGATACGCCAGGCCGTAGAGTCCCACCGAAGCCGCTCCGTGGCTCGCCTGCAGGAAGAACCGGTCGCCGAATGTCAGCATGAACTGGCCGGCCGAGCTGATCTGGGTCGGCACGCCGTACTTGCGAAGCCGGACCAGTACCGGCCAGCTGAAGCGCCCGTGCGTCGAGCGGAAGAGCCACACCGCCAGGATGAGCCCGACCACGCCATTGGCAATGATCGTGCTGTAGAGCACCCCCGCGACGTTGAGACGCAGCCCGACGACGAAGAGGATGTTCAGGCCCAGCTGAAGCACCAGCCGGGTGATGCTGAGCCCCACGACGCTGTGCGACTTCTGCTGCATCTGCAGCACCGCCCGGGGCGCGCCGAGCAGCGTGGACAAGGCGAGGCTGATGCCGGAGAGGCGAACCAGCCCGGGCGTGCCCGCGTCGCGCAGGCCGTAATGCCAGATCGGCACCGCGGCAGCCATGATAATGGCGCCGGCGAGGAACCCGAGGAGAACCTCCACCATGTAGCCGGTGCGGATGATCGTGCCGCGCTCGTACTCGTCCGTCGTCTGGTAGTAGAAGAGCGACATCCCCGCCGTCACCCCGGCGACGAAGAGGATGCTCGCGATCTCGACCGTCATGTCGAGCAGCGACAGCACGCCGTAGTCGCTGGTCGTCAGGTACCGGGTGTAGACCGGGAGCATGAAGAAGCTCACGGCCCGCGCCAGCACGACCCCCAGCGAATAGATGGCGGTGTCCCGGCCGAGTCGCCTCAGCGATGTCCGCTGGGCCGTGCCGGGTGCCCGCTTTGCCTCTGGCTCGACGATCGTTGCCTCTTTCACCATTCAGTAGTCTCGCTGGGGAAGCCGGAAAACGCAGCCCGGCGGGTGGCAAGAGGCATGCCGCCTGCGGTTACGCCGGTCCGAGGCCGCGCGGACGCAGCCGTTTCCGCAGCGCGGGGAGTACCGGGGTCGCGACGAGGTGGAGGAGGGCGTTCCCGCGATGACCCGGGAACCAGGCGGCCCGGGCGTACGCCACGGCCGCCGTCAGCGGGCTGCCGTCCCAGAAGTGGAAGTGCGCGAGCTCCAGCCACGCGCGGCCGGTGCGCAGCCGGAGCGCGCTCCGGTGGGGGGGCGCGAGCGGCTCCCGCTGGAGCAGCTCGAGGACCCTGATGACCGGGCGCAGCATCTCCGCGTGGGTTCGGTAGCTGTTTTGCTCGTGGCGGCGCACCGCCACGAGGGGCTCGGCGATGTAGGCGGCCCGTCCGCGCAGGTATGCGCGCATGATGTAGTGGAGATCCTCCGCCAGCCTGATTCCCTCCGGGAAGCGGAGGTCGGCGGTCGCCGCCGCGCGGAGGAGCGACGTCTGAATCCATGCCGGCAGCTGGCGGAGCGGCGCCAGCGCGGCAAAGGCGTCCTCAACGATCACTGCGCCTTCGCCCGCGCGCGCCGGGCGGGTCCGGACCCCGGAAAGCTCGGGCACGAACGTGAACTGCCGCTCGAGCATCTCGTCGGTCGGCGAGAACCGGCGCAGGTCGGTGAACACGAGCGTGACGTCAGGCTCCGAGTCCATGATGGCGACTTGTCGAGCCAGCTTGTCCGGCTCCCACAGATCGTCGGCATCGAGGAACGCCACGAATTCTCCGCGCACCATGTCGAGCCCGGCATTGCGGGCGGCCGAGACGCCGCGGTTGGACGTCCTGCAGGTACGGACGCGACGGTCGTCGAGCCCCGCGAGAACGGCAGGGGTGTCATCGGTCGAGCCGTCGTCCACGATGATGAGCTCGAGGTCGGCCAGCGTCTGAGCCAGCACGCTCTCCGCGGCGTGACGAAGGAAGCGGCCGTGGTTGAAGCACGGGATGATCACGCTGACCCGCGGAGTTATGATCCTCACGGGCGCCAATATACATTCGGAAACGGGCCCATCGCTTGCACCAGCACGAGGTACGTTGCCGACCATCCTCCACGTCCTTGCACCCGCCGCCGTCGGCGGGCTCGAGAGTGTCGTCCATGCGCTTGCCGCCGGCCAGGTCGCCCGCGGCAGCGTCGTTCATGCGGCCCTGGTCGTGGAACCGGGAATTCAGCCACCTCTGGCCGCGCTCCTGCGCGATGCCGGTGTCCGGGTCCATGTCCTCGAGCTCGGCGCCAGGGCCTACGGCGCCGAGCGCGCGGCGATCAGGAACCTGGCGCGCGAGATCGGCGCCGAGGTGGTGCACACCCACGGCTATCGCTCCGACGTGATCGGGGGGTCGGCGGCCCGTGCCGCCCGCGTCCCGGTCGTGTCCACGGCGCATGGATTCATCGGTGGCTCGCGCCGCGGTCGGCTGAACGAATGGGTCCAGCAGCTGGCCCTGCGGCGGGCGGACGCCGTTATCGCGGTCTCGCGGCCCCTGGCGACGCGATTGGCCGCGGCGGGTGTGCGGAAGTCCAGGCTGCACCTCATTCCGAACGCGTGGGTCGAGCGGGGCCCGGCCATGACGCGCGAGGACGCCAGGAGCGCCCTGTCGCTCCCCTCCGGGGCCTTCGTGATCGGGTGGGTCGGCCGGCTCGGGCGGGAGAAGGGGCCCGACGTCTTCCTCGATGCGCTGGAGATGCTGGGAGACCTTCCGGTCGTGGCCTCGGTGATCGGTGAAGGCCGGGAAGGCGCGGAGCTCCTCCGGCGCACGGCGGCATGGAGCGGTCCGCCGGTCCGGTGGCACGGTACTCTCCCGGAGGCGTCGCGCTATTTTCGGGCGTTCGATCTGTACGTGCTCAGCTCACGGACGGAGGGTACGCCGATCTCGCTCCTCGAAGCGGTTGCCGCCGGCGTCCCCGCGGTTGCGACTGCGGTCGGCGGCGTACCCGACGTGACCGGCCTCGACGGCGCGCTCCTGGTGGCGCCCGATGATCCGGCTGGTCTGGCCGGTGCCATCCGGCAGGCCTTCGCTGATCGACCCGGGAGTGAAGACCGGGCCCAGCGTGCGGCGACGCGCCTCGCCAGCGAGTTCGCGGCGGAGCCGTGGCTCGACCGGCACGACGCACTCTACCTGACCCTACTTCGCGGATCCCGATGAACGTTACGCTCGACGTGATTGGTTTCGTGCTGGTGCTGGCGCCGGTGGCGCTGTTCCTGTACGCCTACTTCGGTTATCCGCTCCTGCTGCGCCTGGTGGCGCGGTTCCGGCCGCACCGAACGATTCCGCCGGCCGGCCAGGATCTGCCCACCATCAGCATCACGATTCCCTGCTACAACGAGGAACGCTCCATCGCCGATACGCTCGACCGCATCCTCGCGGTCGACTATCCGGCCGACCGGCGGCAGATCCTGATCGTCTCGGATGCGTCCACCGATCGCACCGACGAGATCGTGCGAAGCTACGCCGACCGCGGCGTCGAGCTCCTCCGAATGCCTCGGCGCACCGGGAAGACGGCGGCGGAGAATGCCGCGGTCAGCCTGCTGCGGGGCGAGATCGTGGTGAACATGGATGCGACGATCGGCCTTCGGCCCGACTCGATCCAGCGGCTGGTCCGTGCCTTTCAGGACCCGACGATCGGCGTGGCCTCTGGCCGCGACGTGAGCGTTGCGGTCGCCGACCAGGAGGACAACGCCGCCGAGTCGGGGTACGTGGGATACGAGATGGGACTCCGGGATCTGGAAACCCGGGTCGGCACCATCGTCGGGGCCAGCGGGTGCTTCTACGCGATCCGTCGGAAGCTGGTTCAGCCGCTCTTTCCCGGCGCACTGAGCCGCGACTTCGCCGCGCCGCTGGTCGCTCACGAGGCGGGGTACCGGTCGGTGTCGGTTCCGGACGCCCTGTGTCTCGTGCCGCGGACCAAGTCGCTCGAGGCGGAGTATCGCCGGAAGATCCGCACGATGGCCCGGGGTCTGGACACGCTCGAGCACAACGCGCACCTTCTCAATCCGTTCCGGCACGGGCTGTTCGCCTGGATGCTGATCAGCCACAAGCTCTGCCGCTGGCTGGTCTTCCTGCTCCTGCCCTGTGTCCCGATCGGCCTGGCGCTGCTGGTGGACGATGTGCCGCTGGCCGACTGGGCGCTGGTGCTGTTCTGTCTGGGCGTCGGCATCGGCGTGCTCGGCTGGAAGTGGCCATTCACCAGGAGACCGCCCGGGCTCGTGCGTCTCGCCGGTTTCGGCCTCGCGTCGTGCGTCGCGGGCTTCATCGCGTGGGTCAAGCTCTTCCGCAATGAGCGGAACCCGATCTGGGAGCCGACCCGACGCACGGCGTAGCAGATTGCTACGTGCCGCTGAGTCGTATTGTTGTTGCTCCGCTGCCTCACGTATTCGCAGCCGAGCGGAAAATTGGTCGTGCAATTTATTGCAACGCATTGTAGTTACGATGGTTGACCCCTGTCGCACCAGCGTCGTTTGCTAGCATAGGGCTTGCAAACTCCCCCGCTGCCAGCCGCGAAGCTCGTGGCCAGGCATTGGGCAGGTCGCTGGAGCCATGAGCTGGAGGGACGCATCACTACTGTCTCGCGTGCCGGTCGTTCGAGTCTCGTCACCGCGATGTTCGCGATGGCCGCAGTACTGGCTCTTTCGACCCTCATGGATACCGGCATCAAGATGTGGCCCCTGCAGCTGGGGAGCCGGCAGTGGCGGTTCGGTGCATTCGGCCTTCTGCTCTCGGGGCCGGTGACACCGCTTCTGGCGTTGGCGCTGGCGATGGCAGCCGGCTACCTCGCGCAGAGCCGCCGGGTGGTTCGCGGATTCGCGATCGTGGCACTGGCGGCCGCCGCGATCCTCACCGTGGCACTGCTGGCGTTCGTCGTGGACTACCTCGCGCTGAGGTCGACCGTCGACGCGCCTCTCCGGCTCACGTTTGCAGTTGCCACGACCAAGGCGGTGATCCAGGCACTGCTGGTCATTCCCGCGGCATTGGCGCTCGGTCTGGGCGGAATGAAGTCGCTGAGGGACGTCGGCGGCGGAGCACAGTCCAGCGCACGGGGCAGTCTCGTTGTTGGTCAACCTTCGTGAAGAGGAGTTCGGGTATGAAGGCACTTAACGTAGTGGGCGCAGGCGCGCTGATCGCCGCGTTTGCGCTGGTCGGTGCTCCGGCCGTGCACGCCGATGGCGTCGCGGTTACCGGCGGCACCGTCGGGCAGCAGGTCTACAAGGCCGGCACCGACAATCTGTTCGTCAAGTTCATCGGCAAGCAGGCGTCGTACACCAACGACACCTACTACTACCTCACCCTCGGCAGCGCCGGCGAGTTCCTGTTCCGGAACAACGACGTCCCCGGAACGACCCACGAGGCCACCACCTCGGCGGGCCTCGCCACCGGCGCCGAAGCGATCTTCGGCATCTGCGCGAATGTCGGCTCGGGCTCGACCCCGGGAACCGGCTGCACCCAGAGCAACGCCTACTACACCGGTCCGGCCTCCCGGAACCCCGACGATCGCTTCCATGCGAACGTCTGGACCCGCGATGCCTACCTGGCCGGCTGCGCGCTGAACCCGAGCGCGTGCAACCCGGACGTCATCTCGCTCCTGTCCGATGACTCGTTCAACATCGTCATCGGCTTCGAGGATTCGTTCAACTACAACATCGACGACGACTTCAACGACGTGGTCTTCGCCGTCAAGGGCGCCACGACCGTTCCGGAGCCCGTCACGATGACGCTCCTCGCCACCGGCCTCGCCGGGATGGGCGGAGCGGGCGCGCTGAAGCGCCGCAAGAAGGCCTAAAGTCCAGCTCCGGACCAACGGATCTGACTGCCCGCATGATGGGGCGCTGCGGTTGGGCGCCCCACTTGCTTATACTACACCGTCCCTTCTCCCCGGCAGGCCGATGGCTGACCCAATCGAGCGAGTCCCCGACATCCGCCGCTGGCTTCCCGCCAGCTACCTCGTCGGGCTTTGTCTCTGCCTGGCCCCGCTGATCCAGACGCTGGGGTCCCTGTGGCCCCCCCGCCTCGACGAGGCGACCTGGCGCTACGGCGCGGTCGGCATCTTCCTCTCGTCGGTGGGCGCCGCGCCCCTCGGCCTCCTCATCATCCTGGCCGTGGCGCTCGCGCTGGGGCACCGCGTGGTCGTCCAGGCGGTCGGCATCCTCGGCATCGTCCTCACTCTGCTGGTGCTGATGGTCTGCGGGGCCTTTGCCCTCGACGTCCTCCAGGTCCGCTCGATCGTGCGCCCGGATGTCCGCGGCGGCTTCGATCTCACCGCCGCCAAGGCCGTCTTCATGGGCCTCCTCGTGATGCTGACGTCGGTCCTCATCAGCATCGCCGCCTTCCGCAACGTCATGCCGGAGACGAGCCGGCGCCGTGGGCGCCGTCAGCCCGACCTCGTCGTCGCGCGCGTCAACGGCCCCGTCGAGCCCTAGCGGGCGGCACGGGCGGCGCCATCCGCCCAGACAAAACGCCGGCGTGAGATCGTGATCTCACGCCGGCGTTGCCGTGTCGGGCTGTCGGAGCGTCAGGCCGGAAGCCTGGCCTTCACTTCCGTCACCAGCTGCTTCGCCGCCACCGTGGCGAGCGAGTCGGGATTGCCCATCGACGGCGTGACCGGGACGACGATGCGGACGAGCGCCTCCTCGGTCCGGCCCCGGAGCGCGGCGTCGCGGAGAAGATTCCACTTCACCTTGTACTCGCTCGCCTCGGTGCGGCCGCGCCCCTGGTACCAGTAGTACACCAGCGCGCGGGCATTCTTGTTGGCGAGCAGGTACCGGTTGACGGTGAGCGGGCCGTTCGCCGTCTGAATCGTCCGCCGCTCGGAGCTGAGCGCGTCCCAGCCCGCCCCCGGCAGACAGTTCTTGGGAGAGTGGATGGTGCGCCCCTGCGTCTGCTGCTCGTAGTAGCCCACGT
>JBLMWC010000153.1:0-6951 GCA_050257015.1 Bacillota bacterium
GGCGTCAACTTTTCGCTCCTCGCCACGGCGCTGATCCCGATCATGTGGACCTACGACGGGTGGGCCGACCTCGCGTTCATGGGCGGCGAGGTGAAGAACCCGCAGCGCACCCTGCCGCTCGCCCTGATCATCGGCACCGCGGCCATCGTCGTCGTCTACCTCCTGCTCAACCTGGCGTACATCTATCTGGTGCCGATTCCGCAGATGGCCGGTGCGAAACTGATCGCGTCCACCGCCGCCGAGCGGATCCCACTGCTGGGCACGCGCGGGGCCGGTGTGGTGGCGGGGATCGTGATGCTCTCGTGCTTCGGCACGCTCAACGGCTCGATGATGACCGGACCGCGGATCTTCTTCGCGATGTCGGACCGCGGCCTTTTCTTCAAGACGATCGCCCGGGTCTCGCCCCGGTTCCAGAGTCCGTCGGTCGCGATCCTCCTCGCCACCACGCTCGGCATCATCTACGTCCTGTTCAACGATTTCCAGCAGCTGGCCGACAAGTTCATCCTGGGGATCTGGCCCTTCTACGCACTCGCCGTGGCTGCGGTGTTCGTGCTCAGGCGGAGCCGCCCCGATATCGAGCGGCCGTACCGGACCTGGGGCTATCCTGTGGTCCCGATCCTGTTCCTGCTGGCGTCGATCGGGATGGTCGTCAACGCGCTCGTGACGGACCCCAGGAACACCGGCATCACCTTCGGGATCATTGCGGTCGGGATCCCGGCGTACTTCGGCTGGCGGGCCTGGGCCGCGCGTGCCCGACGCATCCGATTCACTGGTGGCGGGGCTTCTTGACCTCCCCGCACCCGGGCGTATACTTCCCGCCGGAATGAGTTCCGCCATCACCCCACACACCATCCGCCCTTTCCCGTCCGTGCGTCCATCGCCGGGGGGCCGGGGCCTGTTTCCCCCGCACCGCTCTCCATCCTCTTTGGGCAAGGACACCGGGACTATGAACGCGTTGCTTCGTAGGGCAGGGCTTGTGGCAGGTGCCCTGGCGCTGGCGGCCGTCGCCGCCCGCCGGGTCGAGGCGCAGGGCACGACCTTCGGCGCGGTGCAGGGTATCGTGACCGAGGCCGGCACGACGAACCGGGCCATCGAGGGCGCGACGATCACCGTCGTGAACGCCTCGACCGGCCAGCGCTACTCCGCCACCACGCGGTCGAACGGGCGCTACAACGTGGAGAACGTGGCGGTCGGCGGGCCCTACACCATCGAGGCACGCGCCATCGGCTACCAGGCGATGCGCCGGAGCAACGTGAACCTGGTCCTGGGGCAGCGGCTCGACGCGAACTTCTCGCTCCAGACGTCGGTGGTGCAGCTGCAGGAAGTGGTCGTCGCCGGCGCCGCCAATCCCCTGATCAACGCGAACAAGACGGGCGCCGAGCAGATCATCGGGGCGCAGGCCATCGAGAATCTGCCGCTCCTCGGCCGCAACTTCACCGACCTCGTCCGGACGAGCCCGCAGGTCGTCGGCACCTCGGTCAGCGGCCAGAACAACCGCTTCAACAACATCCAGATCGACGGCGGCGTGAACAACGACCTCTTCGGTCTCGGCGCCACCGGCGCGCCGGGCGGCCAGGTGAACGCGTCGGCGGTGTCGCTCGAGGCGATCAAGGAGTTCCAGATCCTGATCGCGCCGTTCGACGTGCGGCAGGGCGCCTTCACCGGCGGCCTGGTGAACGCCGTGACCAAGTCGGGCACCAACGAGTTCCACGGCTCGATCTTCGGCTACCTCCAGAGCAATGACCTGGTGGGCCATGATACCGCGGATGCCGCAGCCGCCGCGTTCAACACCAAACAGTACGGCTTCACTGCCAGCGGGCCGATCGTACGGGACAAGGTGCATTTCTTCCTGGCGACCGACCTGCAGAAGCGGACGACGCCGTGGGCCGGCCAGCAGATCGGCTCCGATCCGGCCGGCGGCGCCGACTCGGTCGGCATCGGCATCACGCAGGCGACCGCCCAGCGGGTGACCGACTACCTCACCGGGCTGGGCTACAACCCGGGTGACTGGCGGGCGCCGACACAGGCGACTCCCGACAACAACGTCTTCGGCAAGCTGACGTTCCACTTGGGGACCAACAGCTCGCTCGAGCTGTCGAACAACTACGTCAAGGCGAGTGACGACAAGCTCACCCGCAACTCGACCGCCACCGGCAACCGGGACGGCTACCAGCTGTCCCTGAGCGGCTGGAAGCAGAGCAACAAGACCAACACGACCCGGGCCAAGTGGGCCGCCATCTTCGGCAACGGTCTGAACAACGAGCTGCTCGTCGGCTACTCCGCGATTCGCGACATCCGCGACCTGACCAACCGGATTCCGCTGCTCCTCATCGGCGGCGACCGGCCCGGCACCACGATCGCGGCCGGCGCGGACCGCTTCTCGCAGGGGAACCAGCTCAATCAGGACATCTACGAGATCACGGACAACCTGACGTTCGATATGGGCGCGCACCGCATCACGGTCGGCACCCACAACGAGTTCTTCAAGTTCTTCAACGTCTTCACTGCCGGCTCCTACGGCATCTACAGCTTCAAGAACGTGGACTCGCTGATCGGCGCCAACCCGAACCGCTACGAGATCTTCTACGGCACCGCCACCCGCCCGCAAGGCGCCGTCGCGAACTTCAACGTGCGGCAGTACGGGTTCTACGCCCAGGATGCCTGGTCGCCGTCCGACCGTCTCACCTTCACCCTCGGTCTCCGCGCCGACCTGCCGAACGTGGACAAGCCGGTCACCAACCCCGGCCTGGTCGACAGCCTCGGCATCAACACCGGCGTGTCGCCGAACGGGAAGCTCTGGTCCCCGCGCTTCGGCCTGAACTGGGATCCGAGGGGTGACGGGCAGATGATCGTCCGCGGCGGCGTCGGCATCTTCAGCGGCCGCCCGCCGTACGTCTGGGTCTCGAACGCCTTCGTCAACACCGGCCTCGAGCAGCTCGACCTGGTCTGCACCGGCGCCCAGGTGCCGGCGTTCACCTTCGACACCTCGGCTACTCCGCGCACCTGCCGGTCGGGCAGCGGTCCGTCGTCGTCGGCGTCGACGATCAACTTCTTCGACCAGAACTTCAAGTATCCGCAGACGCTCAAGATCGCCTTCGGCGTGGACCGTCAGCTGCCCTGGAACATCGTGGGCACGTTCGACTTCCTGCACACCAAGTCGATCAACCAGTTCTTCCTTCAGGACGTGAACCTGCAGCAGGGCGGGATCAACAACGAGGGCCGCCGCCTCTATGGCAGCATCAACCCGGGTACCGGCTCCGCCACGCCGGTGCGGTGGTCGAACGCCTACCGGGCGGTGATCCGCCACTCGAACGAGAGCGGTGACTATTCGACCTCGGTGACCGGGCAGCTGCAGAAGCGCTTCAGCAACAACATCGAGTTCAACGTCGGGTACACCTGGTCGCGCACCCGCGACCAGATGTCGCTCACCTCGAGCATTGCGAGCTCCAACCTCGGCTTCGCTCCGCTCTCGGGTGAGATGGACCAGCGGTTCCGCCGGCGCTCGTTCTTCGACCGGCCGCACAAGATCGCCGTCAGCGGATCGGTCACGGCGCCGTTCAAGACCCGGTTCGCCCTCTTCTACAGCGGGACGTCGGGCTCGCCGTACACCTACATGGTGTCGGGTGACGCGAACGCCGACGGCATCACCACCAACGACATCGCGTACATCCCGCGCGACGCGAACGACATCTCGCTCTCCGGTGCCGACGCGGCGGCGAAGGCGGCGAAGTTCGCCCAGCTCGACGAGTACATCAACGGCGAAGCCTGCCTGCGTGACAACCGCGGCCAGGTCATGGAGCGCAACGCCTGCCGCAATCACTGGGAGAGCTTCGTGGACGCGCGCCTCGGCAAGGTGATTCCGACGGTGGGCGGCCAGTCGCTCGAGCTCACGCTCGACGTCTTCAACCTCATGAGCCTGCTCGGCAGCGACTGGGGCCTGCAGCGCTCGACCACCGGATTCGAGACGGTGAACCTCCTCCGCCTCACCGGCTACGATCCGGTGAACAACCGCGGGGTGTACGACCTGTCGCTGCCGCAGCGCGACCGGGTCCAGACCAACGCATCACGCTGGAAGATGCAGCTGGGCGCGAAGTACACCTTCTAGGCACCGGCAGGCACGAGGAAAGGCCGCCGCAGATCTTCTGCGGCGGCCTTTCGCGTGCCCTGCCTTCCGTGGATGCGCCCTAGGTGCGGACCCGGTCGAGCAGAATCAGAGCTGCCAGCAGGAAGAGGGCGTTGGGCAGCCACGCGGCCACGACCGGGTTCACCACGCCGCCCGATCCCACCGCGCGGGCGAGCTGGGTCATTAGGAGGAAGATGATGGTGGTGGCGAGACTGAGCCCGATCCCCGCCGCGGCGCCGGACCGCGGCGTCGTCACCGCCAGCGGCGCGCCGAGGAGGGCGACGATGAGGCAGGTAACGGGGATCGCGAGCTTGAGCGCGCGGTCGACCTCGAGCTTGTTGGTGTCGTTCCCCGACCGCTTGAGCGCGTCGATGTAGAGACCGAGCTCGCCGTAGCGCATTTCGTCGGGAGCCTTGGGAGGTGCCACCAGCTCGACCGGCGTCTGCGTCAGCGCCTTGAGGCGCATGCTCCGGAACAGGAACGTCGCCTGATGCCGCGGGTCGGCCACCACCCGGCTCGCGCCGTTCCAGAGCTGCCAGCTGCCAAGGCTGTCCACGTAGCCCGCGCTGTCGGCCGACACGATGAGGGTCGGATACTCGATCCCCCGTCCGGCCCGCTCGAGCACCACATCCTTCAGCCGCTGATTGGTGACGTCGAGTGCCCGGATCGCGTAGACCCACCCCGCGTCGCCACGGTAGACGAAATTGAAGCGCCCCGCCGTCGGCTCCGCGTCGCGGTCGCGCTGCAGCACCTTCTGGCGCGCCGTCGCCGTCACGGCGATCTCGCCGATGACCAGCGCCAGCACCGAGGCGACGGCTCCCGCGAGGAAGAGGGGCCGCACGAGCCGATGGAAGCTCCAGCCGCCGGCCTTTGCCGCGGTCAGCTCGGCATGGCGCCCCATCGAGCCCACCGTGAAGACGGTCGCCACGAGGACCGCCGCTGGCATCACCTGCGAGATGTTCTCGGGCAGGGCGTACAGGTAGCTGATCGCGATCTGCTTCATCGTCAGCCCGCGATCGAGCAGCTTGTTCAGGTCGTCGATCATCGAGATCAGCACCGCGACGAACGGGAAGCCGAGCGCGGTGAGCACGAAGAGGCGGAGCCAGTTCGTGAGGACGTAGCGGTCGAGCAGGCGGGTCGCGTGAGTTCTCACGCGGCCCTCCGGCTGAGCCGGCCCCGCACGCGCTGCAGCCGGAGGCGGAGTCCCTCGACGACCTCCTGGAGGTCGCCGCCGCGCGTGGAGCCCGACTCGCGGTTGACCAGCACGAGGCCGATCAGCCCCGCTGCGGTGAAGAGGAGATTGGGGCCCCACATCGAGAGCGCCGGCGAGACGAGGCCGCGGTCGGAGAGCGCCTCCCCCGCGGTGAGGAAGACGTAGAAGATGGCGAAGATCCCGAAGCCGCCGCCCACGACGAGCCCCATCCCGCCGCGAGGGAATCGGAGCGCGAGCACCACGCCGATCAGCACGAAGGTGATGCACGCGGCGCTGATCGACCACTTCTTGTGGACCTCGACCATGTAGCGGTCGGCTCGCCGGTCGGCTTCATCGCGGCGGTCATTGGCGGAGGTGATCGCCGACCAGGTGGCGAGGGCGGGCGGCGGCGCCCGGACCACCGGCGCCTGCGCGGCCCCCAGCTCGACGGTCGAGCGGTCCCCTGACGCCGCTGCGACCGGCGTCGCCGGGCGTGGAACTGCCGCGGGTCCGGCCGGCCCGGCGGGTGGGCGCGCCGCCTGTGCGGCGTGGACGGTGTCCGCCGTCCCCTTTCCGCCGGATCGGAGCGCCGCGAGCCAGGTGCAGTAGCGCGGGAGCGACTTCTTGCCCGGCGCTGCGGAAGAATCGATCGCCGGCAGCTGCAGCAGGTTCCGGAGATCGCGGTCGAGCATGTTGGCGGCGGCGTACGCCGCCTCCTCCCGCTGGTGGGCGGCGGTGTGAACCTGGTCGAGCATCTCGCAGGTGCTCATCTCGCGATCGCCGCGGGTGGCGTTGGCACTGTTCCGCTCGAGCTGATCGAAGACGTTCTTCACCCGGATGTGGTTGGTGCGGAAGTAGGTCAGCCGCAGCTCGGACCGGTCGGCCGACTTGAGCTCGTGCACCGTGCCGTCATAGAGGACCAGACTCAGATCGGATTGTCCCGGCGCGTATCCCATCAGACCGCTGTCGGCGTAGATGATCCGGCGGCCCCGCGGGTCGCTCACGTCGTAGATCACGACGTCGCGCAGGCGGCCGCTGCCGGGGTCGATGCGCCCCGCCCGGAGGAAGTACTGCGACGGCGGCACTTCGTTGATCACCTGCTCGTGCAGCTCGAAGGTCGGCTTCTTGCGGCCGATATCGACGAGGAGGGCGCGGAGACGGGCGTTGCTGCGGGGGAGGACCTGATCCACGAAGGCGAAGTTGAACACCGCCATCAGCACGCCCCAGAGCGCCACCGGCGCCAGGATCTGCTGCACGCTCAGCCCGCCGGCGCGCATCGCCGTCACCTCGTTGTCGGCGGCGAGGTGACTGAAGGTGTAGAGCACGGCGACGAGGACCGCCATCGGCAGCGTCATGGCGACGATGAACGGCACGCTGAGTCCGAAGACTTCGGCGATGACCGACCACTCCAGCCCCTTGCCGACCAGGGCCGGAAAGCGCCGGGCCACCTGGTTCAGGAGCATGAACCCGGTCAGGCCGGCCAGGGCAAAGAGGAACGGCCCCGTCAGCTGGCGGAGGATGTATCTGCGAATCAGTCGCACGGCCATTATATTTCCGCTTCCTCGCGCCATCCACCTGTAAACCCGAATCGGATCGATTTGCCTAGCTCGGCGCGCCTCAGGGTCGCCCTCCTTCT
>JBLMWC010000154.1:0-2645 GCA_050257015.1 Bacillota bacterium
GGCGGAAATTCCAGGCGATCTGCCGCGCGCAGGGTGGCATGCGAGAGCCGCCGGTGGCCGCCTTCACCCGGCCGGTGAGCGCCGGGGCGGCAGGGCGGGTGGTCCGCATCGACAATCGCCGGCTGGCCCGCATCGCCAAGCTGGCCGGAGCACCGCGCAGTCCCGCGGCCGGGCTCGTCCTCCACGTCCGGCTCGGCGACGTGGTGAGTGTCGGTCAGCCGCTGTTTACGATTCACGCCCAGGCGGCGGGGGAGCTGGAGTACGCGCTCGCCTACGCCACGGTGCAGAACAGCATCATCTCGGTCGAAGAGACGCGGGAATGATCGTTCTGCCGATGCCCGGCGCCGAGCGCTTCGGCCGGATCGGCCGTGACCTCGGCGGCGCCAGCGGGCTGGTGCAGGTCCACCGCTTCCCCGACGGTGAAGGGCGTGTCCGCATCACCGGAGCGCTCAGCGGGGAGGACGTCGTGCTGATCGCCGGCCTCGATCGGCCGGACGAGAAGTTCGTGCCCCTCCTCTTCGCTGCGGCCACCGCCCGCGATCTCGGCGCGGCGTCGGTGGGGCTGGTGGCGCCGTACCTCCCGTATCTCCGGCAGGACCGCCGATTTCGGGCGGGCGAGGGCATCAGCGCGCGCTACTTCTGCCGGCTCCTGTCCAGGGATTTCGACTGGGTGGTGACGGTCGATCCGCATCTGCATCGCATCGGCGCGCTCGATGAGCTGCTCACGATTCCGGCGGAGGCGGTCCACGCCGCGCCGCTCCTGGCCGACTGGATCGAACGAAACGTGGAGGCCCCGCTCGTGATCGGGCCGGACGCGGAGAGTCTTCAGTGGGCGGGGTCGATCGCGCGGCTGATCGGCGCCCCGCACGCCGTCCTGGCCAAGCGGCGCGCCGGCGACCGGCGGGTTGAGGTAACCCTTCCCGACCTCGCCGCCTACGCCGGCCGGCGGCCGGTGCTGGTGGACGATGTGATCTCGAGCGGGGAGACGCTCGCAGCGGCAGTCCGGGCGCTTCGTGCTGCGGGATGGCCCGCCCCGGCGTGCCTCGCCGTACATCCGGTATTCGCCGGCGGTGCGGAGCGGGTGCTGGCGGAGGCGGGGGCCGCGGCGGTGGTCACCTGCAACAGCATCGCGCACCCGTCGGCGATTCTCGACTTGCAGGATCTGCTGGCCGCGGCGGCCGGCCGGCAGGTCGGCGCCCTCAGTGGAGCTGCGCGACTTCCGCCGGCTGACTCCGGCGCAGACTGAAGCCGACGCCGTGCACCGTGGCCAGGAGCGGCTCACCCGCCGCCTGCGCCAGCTTCCGGCGGAGGTGGCCGATGTGGACGTCCACCACGTTGCTCTCCGGGTCGAAATGCATGTCCCAGATCTTTTCGAGCAGCGTGGTCCGCCGGATCACTTCCTCCGGGTGGAGCAGGAAGTACTCCAGAAGCTGGAACTCCTTGGGGGTCAGTTCCAGCCGCGTTCCGTTCACGGTCGCGACATGGCGCAAGCGGTCCAGCGTCGCGGGCCCGTAGCGGAGGACTTCCAGCCGCTCGGCTCCGCCGCGGCGCTGGAGGGCACGGATGCGGGCCAGCAGCTCCTCGAACTGGAATGGCTTCGAAAGGTAGTCGTCGGCGCCGGCATCGAGGCCGCGCACGATGTCCTCGACCGCATCGCGCGAGGTGAGCATGAGGATCGGGGTCGCCCGGCCGTCCCGCCTGAGCTCGGTGGCGACCTGGAATCCGTTCTTCTTCGGCAGTACGACGTCGAGCAGGATCACGTCGTACCGGTAGACATGAGCGAGCATCAGGGCCTCGTCCCCGTCCGGGGCGACGTCCACGACGTAGCCCTCCTCCTTCAGCCCCTGCTCGATGAACCCGGCGACCTTCCGGTCGTCCTCCACGACGAGAATTTTCATGGGGTCGAATCTAGGGCCCGGGATTGAACCGATCCGTAAGTCCTTGTGAAGACTTCTTCGTGAATCGCGCCGGCGGATTTTCGGGCCGATTTCATTCTTTCTTCACTGCGGGCGGACTAGGATTCATTCCTGCGGGGAAGGGGCTCGTGGAGGGGTTATGGTCAGGAATGTGGGGACGGCGGAACGGGTGGTTCGACTGATCACGGGAGTGGTGATCCTCGGGTTGTTCGGGGTCCTCCCGTCACCGTGGCGGTATCTGGCATTGCTCGGCCTCATCCCCTTCGGCACGGCCCTGACCGGCCACTGTCCCGTGTACCACGCGCTCGGCCGAAGGGGGGCCACGCCATGACTTCCGACACTCTGCGTCCGGCGCTCGAGCGCGAGCACCGTGAATGGATCAAACAGGTGATGGCGGCACTGGAGCCGGCCCAGCGGCCCGACGCCGGGGTCTGGGCCCGCTGGGAAGCACTCCGCTACCTGCAGACGACCTTTGCGTCCCGGCTGGACCGCGAGCGGCGAATGGTGGAGGGTGTGATGCCCGCGCTGAACGACGTGCAGCGGGAGACCCTCTGGGCGCTGGGCGAGCTGCTGGATGCGCTGCGGCAGCAGCTCGATCATCTGATTGGCCTCTGTCAGCGGGCGGAGCAGTTCTCGACGGTGACGGGCCGGATCATCACGGCCCTCCGGCACTGGTGCCGGGCGGTGGAGGATGGTGTTGGGCCGCTCTCGGCGTCGGCGATGCCGCCG
>JBLMWC010000155.1:0-3795 GCA_050257015.1 Bacillota bacterium
GTGCGGGAGCTGGTGGGCCACGGGATCGGCACGCGCTTCCATGAGGAGCCGCAGGTGCCGAACTACGGGAAGCCGAAGCGGGGGACGCGGCTCCAGACCGGGATGACGATCGCGATCGAGCCGATGATCACGATCGGAAGCCCGATGACGCGCACCCTGCCGGACAAGTGGACGGTGGTGACGGCGGACGGAAGTCTCTCGGCCCACTTCGAGCATACGGTGGCGATCACCGCCGAGGGGCCGCGGATCCTGACCGCGGCGTAGCCCGGCGACGGCGGAGGCGCGGCTATTTCGCGGCGCCCCCGATCTGCCCCAGCAGCCATGCATGAATCGCCGGGTTCCCCGCCACTACCGGACCGGCGCCGACGCCGAGGTCGCGGCCGGCAAAGTCGGTCACCAGCCCGCCGGCTTCCCGCACCAGCAGCGTTCCCGCAGCGATGTCCCACGCCGCGAGCCGCTGCTCCCAGAATCCCTCGAACCGTCCCGCCGCCACATCCACCAGGTCGAGCGCCGCGGCGCCCGGGCGGCGGATGCCGCTCGTCCCGGCGGCGACCCGGCCGAACTGCCCGACGTACTCCTCGAGGGTCGAGACATCCCGGAACGGAAAGCCGGTGCCGATCAGCGCGAAGGCGGGATCGGCGATCGCCGACACGGCGAGGCGACGCTCGCCATGCCACGCGCCGCCTCCCCGCCGCGCCTCGAAGCGCTGGGCGGAAGGGACGTTGATGATGACACCCGCGTCCAGCGTCCCGTCCACGGCAGCCGCGATCGAGACGGCGTACCACGGGAGTCCGTGCAGGAAGTTGGTGGTCCCATCGAGCGGATCTACGACCCAGAGGAGCCCGTCGCTGGCCGCCGCGTCGGGCGAGAGCTCCTCGCCCAGGATGCGCGACCCCGGCTCGCCGCCCAGCAGGATGTCGGCGATGATCTGCTCGGCGGCCCGGTCCACGTCGGTCACGAAGTCGTGGCGGCCCTTCAGCGTCCATGCGGTGGGGCCGGCCGGCCGCTCGACCGAGCGGATGTGGCCGGCCGCGGCCTCGGCGGCGGTTATGGCGAGATCGAGTAAGTCCAAGCGTGATACCGTCTTGCTAAGGGGGACGGCGGCAAGGTAGCTTGCCCCGCATGCCACGCATATTCTCGGGGATTCAGCCGACCGGCGAGCTGCACATCGGCAACTGGCTCGGCGCAGTGCAGAACTGGGTGCGCCTGCAGGACCGGTACGAGTGCTTCTACTGCATCGTGGACCTGCACGCCATCACCGGCGAATTCTACGACCCCGCCCTTCACGCGAGCCGCACCCGTGAGATGGCCATCGGCCTCCTCGCCTCGGGGATCGATCCCGAGCGGGTGACGCTGTTCGTGCAGTCGCACGTCCCGGCGCACTCGGAGCTGCAGTGGCTGCTCAACGCCGTCACGCCGATCGGCGAGCTCGAGCGGATGACGCAGTACAAAGATAAGTCGGAGCATCTCGAGAGCATCCCGGCCGGCCTGCTCAATTACCCGATCCTCATGGCGGCCGACATCTTGCTGTATCGCGCCGATCTGGTGCCCGTCGGCGAGGATCAGGTTCAGCATCTTGAGCTTACGCGCGACATCTGCCGCCGCTGGAACGCGCATTTTGCGGGGGGAGAGCAGATTCTGCCGGAACCGCAGCCGCTGCTCACCGAGGCCAAGCGCATCATGGGCCTCGACGGCGACAGCAAGATGTCGAAGAGCCGGGGCAACACCATCGGCATCCTGGAGTCGCCCGAGGCGATCCGGCAGAAGCTCCGCACCGCGAAGACCGATCCCGCGCGGGTCACCCGCCATGATCCGGGCACGCCGGAAATCTGCAACATCTTTCATCTCCACCGGTATTTCTCGCCGCCGGAGACGGTCGCGCTCGTGGCCGACAACTGCCGCGGCGCCCGGTGGGGTTGCCTCGACTGCAAGCGGGTGCTGGCCGACAACATGGCGGCGACACTGGCGCCGATCCGGGAGCGGGCGGCCGAGCTGGCGGCGCATCCGGGGCGGGTGGACGAGATCCTGGCCGCCGGCGCCCGGAAGGCGAGTGCCGTCGCAACCGAGACGCTCGCGATCGTGCATGAGAGGATGGGGTTCATGAGCACCGGTCCCGCGGAGCGATGATGGAAAAGATCATCAAGGCGGCGGTCGAGCGCGGAGCGTCCGACCTCCACATCAAGGCCGGCGACGTCTTTCGCGCGCGCATCAACGGGAAGCTCGTGCCGCTCACCAAGCAGCGGCTCACTCCCGACCAGACGCGCGCCATCGCGCTCAAGCTGATGAGCAGCGACGAGGAGCGGGCCCGCATCGACCGCCTCAAGGACTTCGACTGCTCGTGGGGGATGCCCGGCGTCGGACGCTTCCGGGTGAACGTGCTCCGCCAGCGCTCGTCGTTCATGATCGTGATGCGGGTGATCCCGTTCACCGTCCCCACGATCGAGAGCCTGCAGCTTCCCGAGGTGATTCAGCGGATCGCCGAGTCGGACCGCGGACTGGTGCTCGTCACCGGCGCGAGCGGCAGCGGGAAGAGCTCCACGATGGCGGCGATGGTGCACCATCTCAACCGCAACGCCCAGCGACACATCGTCACCATCGAGGATCCGATCGAGTTCCTCCACCGGGACCTCAACAGTTCGGTGACCCAGCGCGAAGTCGGCGTGGACACCGAGACCGTCGCGATCGGGCTCCATGCCGCGCTTCGTCAGGACCCCGACGTCGTCGTCATCGGCGACATCGCCGACCCCGAGACGATCGAGACCGCGATCCGTGCCGCCGAGACCGGCCGGCTCGTGCTTGGCGTCCTTCCTACGCCGGATGTCGCGACTACCGTCGCTCACGTGATCGCAGCGTTGCCGCGCGACGAGCGGGACCTCGGCCGGATGCGGTTCGCCGCCTGTCTCACCGCGATCGTGTCGCAGCAGCTGCTCCCCCGGCGCGACGACAGCGGCCGCGTCGCGGCGGTGGAGGTGCTGCTTGCGACGCCGCCGGTGCGGGCGATCCTCCGCGAGTCGGCCCAGCTCACCGACCTGCGCCCCGCGATGGCCGGTGCGCGAAAGGAGGGGATGCAGACCTTCGAGCAGCACGTCGGCGAGCTGGTCGCCGCCGACGTGATCACGTCGGAGACGGGGCGCATTGCGGCCCACCTCCCGGCGCACTCGCCGGCGGCGTCCGCGCTCGCGCGGCGCGGGAAGCGCGCTCCCAACGCCTGAGGCTGGCCTCCGCGCCGTGATGGCGCGCGTGCTCGCCCTGCCGCGCGAGGCGGGCACGCCCGAGGCCGCGGCGGCCCGGGAGATCCTCGCCAGGCACCTGACCTCGCTGGGCTACGAGGTCGCCGTCCAGCGCTTCACCTTCCATCCCGCCACACTCGACGCGTTTCCGCTCTTCGGCATCGGCCTCGGATGGCTGGGGCTCGTCCTCGCGCCGCTCCTCGTGCTCGCCGGCGTGCCGGCCTGGGCTGCCGGTGCCGCCTGGGTCGTCGGTCTCGTCGCGCTCGGTGCCCTGACCTCGGGCGTGGCGCTCGGCTGGGCCGCCTTCGGGGCGGAGACGCGGGAGGACGCCAATCTGGTGGCGACCCGGCCCGGCGCGCCGGTCCGGCGCTGGATCGTGGCGCACTCCGACACCAAGGCGCAGGGCCACTCGATGGCCGGGCGCATCGTTGCCGTTTGGGTCGCGATCGCGGCGCTCACCCTGCTGACGGTCCTCGCCGCCCTTCGGCTCAGCGGGCCGGTCGGGCCGCTCGCGGCGGCGGCTGGCGCGTTCCTGGGCGTGCTGGCGGGCTCCCTGGCGGCACGC
>JBLMWC010000156.1:0-3393 GCA_050257015.1 Bacillota bacterium
GCGACGGGAGCCAGCAGTAGGTGCGGCCCGTCTCCTCGATGGTCCGGCTGAACGTGTCGCGAGCATACTGCGGCTGATGGCGGGAGCCGGGATACCGGCGGACGTCGGCGACGGCCTCGATGCCGAACTCGGAGAGCAGGTCGAGGAACTCGCCGATCGGGCGCGTGGAATGCCCGATCGTCCAGACGGTTGGCTCCATTGTCCTTGAAGCTACCGCGGTCGGGCCGGCGCGCTACTCCTCGTACTCGTCGGAGCCCTGGACCCAGATGAACGACTGGAGGTCGATCATGTCGCGCGGCCCGAGATCGCGCTGGTCACGCCGCACCGTCTCCGCGAAGTCGAGCAGGCTGGCGTAGGTGTCCCAGCTGGGGCGTGAGGCATAGCGGAAGTCGAACCCGTACTCGCGCGCGGCCACGCGGGTGACGTTCGGCTTGAGGAAGATCTGCGTGTCCGGCGTCGCGATGAAGCCGAACACGGTGACGAGCGGCCAGGTGAGCACGCGGGTCTGCTTTCGCGGAAGTCCCGCGACCACTTCGCACCAGCGCTCGAAGCGCCGCTGCGGCTCACCCGGTCCGTAAAGGTAGGCGTAGAGCCCGGTCGCAAATGCTTCCGCGCCCGCCGGAGAGCGGATCGCGTCGCGCAGCGCCATCTTCTCGAAGGAGAACAGCAGGTTGGTGCGGGACTCGACGCGGACTGCGTACGCGGCGATTTCCTCGAAGCGGCGGGCGCGGAGGAGGGACCGGTAGCCCACCTGACTCAGCTGCTCGAGCCACCGCTCGTGCGCCTCCCACTTGTAGTTCCGCTCCCAGTCCTCGTAGGTCTCGTCGCGGAATCCGCCGGGGAAGAACCGGAGGAACTTGCGGCGGCACGCCAGCGCCGCCGGACTCATCTTCGTCGCCCTGTTTGCCACCGCCTGCCCCCGTCCGAGGTGATGTCGACTGACGCCACCTCAATTAACGGCGGGGTGCGCCGGCCCGAAGTGAGCCAGCGCACCCCGGTCGAGCTCAGGCGCGGGTCTCGCGAGTCCGGCGGCTGTTGTGGGGCGCGATGCGGGCGGGCTCAGCCCCGCCGAAGGCGTGCTCGTCGAGCCAGGCCATCAGCGCGAGGTCCACCTGTTCGGCGGCGTCACCCGGCTGATGGGGCATGACCTCGTGCCGCTTCCCCTCGGTCATCAGGTACCAGGTGGGCTCGGTGGCGGGCTGGTTCCGGCCGGTATGGGCGGGCTGGCCGTCATACGAGACGAAATGGAACGTCCGGCCCCGGTGGACGATATGGCGCTGCTCAATATGGTAACGGATCATCGGAGGACTCCGGTGGTATGCTGGCGGTCGAGACGTGCCGGAATCTAGACCGGTCGGCCGCCCGATGCGGTGACGCAGATCTCTGCCTTGCGAAAACGCCTGCGCCGTGGTACTTTACTGGCTCGAAGACCGTGGGGCCGGCCTTGGTGCCGGTCCCTTTTTTTGGGTCCTCGTTGCAGCGTGAGGTATTGCTCACGCAACATGTAGTCGGCTCGTACGGCATGACCGGACCCCGATTACACATCACACGGAGTACGGAATGCGTACGAACGGCACTGTGAAGTGGTTCAACGACGCCAAGGGTTTTGGTTTCATCACCCCCGAAGGCGGACAGAAGGACTGCTTCGTGCACCACTCAGCCATCCAGGCCCAGGGCTTCAAGTCCCTCGCCGAAGGTGAGCGCGTGGAGTTCGACATCGTGCAGGGCGCTAAGGGCCCGGCCGCCGAGAACGTCGTCAAGATCAGCTGACGCCGATCGGCAGCGATGCCACGACGGCCGGCTCACCTCACGGTGAGCCGGCCGTTCTGTTTCCCATCCGGCGACGGATCTCGCTCGCCACCTGCACCGCGCTGACCGTCTCGATCGCCATCTCCGGGCTGCCCGGACGCCGGCTCTCCGCCATGGTGCCGACGAGGCACACGGCGCTCGCCGCCACGTGGACCATCGTCCCGCCCGTATCGGGCTCCAGATCGACGATCACCTGCACCCCGGGGTCCGGGGCGCCGGCCTTCCCCGCCAGCTCGCTTCCGTCCGGCCAGCCGAACTTCGATTGCGTCACCCACTGATCCAGGCTCGACTCCGCGGTGCTCAGCCGGTAATGCAGATCGGTCAGGACCGAGTCGATGACCAGGTGGAGGGCGACGGGGTCGCCGGCCACGACCACGCTCACCATCGTGGCCTCGTCGTCGGCCGCGCCGTGGGGACAGGACGGGACGGCCGGCTGCTGCGCGGCGGCGGGCACACCGAGGAAAGCGGCGAGCAGGAGCGAACGAGTCAGCATGTGCGGAGTCGGGTGAGGTAACAGGCGCAGGTCACATTCGTTATGTGAGCAATGATAATGCGGCGGAGGCGAGGACGGGGCTACTCTGGATAAGACTCGCCACCCTCCACCGTGGGGCAATGCTTGACCTGGCTGGACCTTCCTCGCCGCGCCCCGCTCCTTCCCTTCGGCCGCCTCGCCGCCGTCGCCGGCATGCTGGCGTTGGGAGTGGCCGGCCCGGGGCGCCTGCTGGCGCAGCAGGACACTCCAGTCCGGCTCAAGGTCGAGATCGCCGGCATCAGCGGGGCCGAGGCGCGGAACGTCCGTGCAGTGCTCAGCATCGCGCGCGCGGAGGGGGAGAAGCGGCTTACCCTCGCGCGCATTCGCCAGCTCGACCGCCGGGCCCAGGGGGAGATCGAGACTGCACTGGAGCCGTTCGGCTTCTACTCGCCAATCGTCGTCAGCTCGCTCCAGCAACGCGGCGGGAAATGGGTGGCGCACTATACGATCTCGCCCGGGGCTGCGATCCGGGTGCGCCGGGTGGACATCCAGCTCAGCGGCGAAGGCGCCGACGCGCCGATCTTCCGGAAGGCGGTCGCCGGTTTCCCCCTGCATCAGGGTGACACGCTCCGCCACCTCCCGTACGAGGCGTGGAAGCTCGCGCTCCTCACTGTTGCCTCGGACAGCGGATATCTCAAGGCGGCGTTCGACACCACGGCGCTGGACATCAACCGCAGCGAGGCACTGGGCGACATTCTCGTCCGCTTCACCACGGGCCCGCGGTTCCGGTTCGGCCCGGTGACGTTCAACCAGAGCGTGCTCGACCCGAGCTTCCTCGCGACCCGCATCCCCTTCCGCGAAGGCCGGCCCTTCCAGCAGCAGCAGCTGCTCCAGCTGCAGCAGAATCTCGGCGAGGATCCGTACTTCGCGATGGTCGAGGTCATCCCCCGCCCCGAGCGCGCCGTGAACCTGGAAGTGCCGATCGAGGTGGACCTCTCGGCCCGGAAGCCGCGCGCGTACGAGGTGGGACTCGGATACGCGACGGACAACGGGCCGCGGGGCCGGGTCGTGACGACTTTCCGGCGCCTCAACCGGAAGGGCCATTACGCCGA
>JBLMWC010000157.1:0-5407 GCA_050257015.1 Bacillota bacterium
CTCACGTATGCTCGGCTCATGGCGCGGGCGCAGGCGCTGGCCGCGGCGCTCCGGAACGCCGGCGTCGAGCGCGGCGACCGGATCGGGCTCGCGGTCGATCGCTCGCCTGATCTCATCGCCGCGATGCTCGGGGTCATGATGTCGGGCGCCGCGTACGTGCCGCTCGATCCCGAGTATCCGGACGAACGCCTTTCCTTCATGATCGGTGATGCGTCGCTTCGCTGCATCGTGACCGATCGCGCATCACAGCGGCGCCTGACGGGCGTCGCGCAGGTGCCGCTCCTTCCGATGGACGGGCTGCACTCGCCCGAGCCGGCCGGCGAGTGGACCGCGGGCCCGGCCACCGAGGCCGATGCGGCGTACGTGATCTACACTTCGGGCTCGACCGGGATGCCGAAAGGCGTCGTGATCGGGCACCGCGCGCTGGCCGCCTTCGCGGAGACGACGATCGACGGCTTCGGCATGACTCCGCGTGACCGGTTCCTTCAGTTCTCCACGCCGAACTTCGATGCTTCCGTTGTGGAGATCTTCCCGACGCTCGCGGCCGGCGGCACCGTCGTGCTGCGCGATGCCGCGATGGCGGAATCGGCCGAGGGGTTCCTCGCGGGCTGCGCGCGGTGGGGTGTGACGATGGCGGTGCCGGCGACTGCGTTCTGGCACGAGCTCGTCGCCACCCTCGCCGCGGAGGGAAAGACCTTCCCCCCGTCGCTTCGGCTTATGGCGCCCGGCGGCGAGCGGATGCTGCCCGAGCGCGCCGCGCTCTGGCGCCGCGTCGCTCCCGGGGCCGAGCTGCACAACGCGTACGGGCCGACGGAGACGACGGTGCACGTGACGCGATACCTGATTCCCGCCGGCTACGACGATTCCTCCTCCGCGGTGCCGATCGGCCGTCCGATTCCCTCGGCGCGGGCGTACATCCTCGATCGCGCCGGCGAGCTCGCGCCGCGCGGTGTGCCGGGCGAGCTCTGCATCGGCGGTTCGCAGCTCGCCCAGGGATATCTGAACCGCCCGGAGCTCACCGCCGAACGTTTCATTCCCGACCCATTCGCGCCGGGTGAGCGACTCTACCGTACTGGCGACCTCGTCCGCTGGCGGACCGACGGCAACCTCGAGTATCTCGGACGGCTGGACCGCCAGGTGAAGGTGCGGGGATTCCGGGTCGAGATCGGCGAGATCGAGTCGGCGCTGCTCGATTCGCCGGCAACTCTCGAATGCGCCGTCGAAGCGCGGGTCAGCGACGCGGGCGATCAGCGTCTCATCGCCTACGTCGTTCCGGCCCGCGCGGGAGATCCGGCGGGCAGTCTCGCCGAGCTGTCCGAGCACCTCCGCCGCAGGCTCCCCGGCTACATGATTCCGACCCTCGTTCCGGTCCCGGCGATTCCTCGCACGCCCAACGGCAAGCTCGATCGTGCGGCGCTTCCCGCGCCGGCGCTTCGGACGGACGGCGCGGAGAGCTGCGTTCCCCCGCGGTCTCCGCTCGAGTTCCAGCTGGTGCAGTTGTGGGAGCGCCTGCTCGACGTCCGGCCCATCGGGGTCCGCGACGATTTCTTCGCGCTGGGCGGCCACTCCCTGCTGGCGGTCCGCATGGCCTACGAGCTCGAGCGGACCTGCGGCCACAAACTGCCGCTCGGTCTCCTGTTCGAGACCGCCACGATCGAGCAGCTGGCGGCGGAGCTCATCCGCACTTCGACGCCCGCCGACGACGGACAGAGGCAGCTCCTGAATGCGACGGGCACGCGTCCGCCGCTGATCTTCTTCCACGGCGACATCCTCGGTGCCGGCCTCTACTGCCGCGAGGTGGCCCGGCGGCTCGGCCCCGACCAGCCGGTGTACGTCGTCGGCCCGTCGCGTCCCGGCGGACCCGCCACCATCGAAGCGATGGCAGCGGCGGAGCTTGAGTGGATCCGCGCCGCCGCCGCCGGCCGCTACCGCCTGGCGGGATTCTGCAACGGCGGACTCGTCGCGTACGAGATCGCTCGGCAGCTCGAACAGGCCGGTGAGCGCGCTGAGCTGGTCGTCATGATCGATGCCTCACCGCGGAACGTCGGTCTCGATGCCATCGAGCGGCTGCTCCACGCGGCACATCCGGCGGGCGACGCTGACGAGCGCCTTGCGTGGCGCGCGGCGATGCTGCGGCGGATCGCCGATGCGCTCCAGCGCTGGCGCATCTTCCGGTCGAGACGACGGAGTGACCGGCTGCGCGTCGCCGGCCGGAAGGGACTGGAGCTCATTCGGCCACGCAGCGGAACCGATTCGATGGAGGATGCGGCGACCGGCGCGTCCGGCGCGGGCACGGCGGAGCTTCGATTCGTCAGCCGTGCCGTCAACGCCTACGTGCCCAGGCCATACGGCGGCCGGGTGCACCTGGTCGTGTCAAACAGGGTATTGGGGGGCGCGGCCGAGGCGCGCCGGTGGGAACGCTGCGCCGGGACGCTCGTCGTGCACGACACGCCGGTGGACCATCAGGCGGTCGTTACTGTCGCCGCACCGGATGTCCTCCACGAATGCCTCGCAGTGCTCAGCCCGTGACCGCGCTCTCGATGGACCCCCCCAGGCCGGGGGCATTCCCTGCATCGGGGGATGTGCACGTGTGGACGGCGGACCTCGACGCTGTCACCGCTCCGGATGAGGCGCTCGCGGCGCATCTGTCGCGGGAGGAGCTGGCGCGCGCCGGCAGCTTCGTCTTCCGCGCTCACCGCCGCCACTACCTCGTGTCGCATGCCTTCCTCCGATCGGTTCTGGGAGACTGCCTCGGCCGTCGCCCGGCGGCGATCGAGGTCGGCCGCACCGCGCGCGGCAAGCCGTTGCTCACCGGCGGGCCGGACGCGGCCCTGCATTTCAGTCTCTCCCACTCCGGCCCGGTCGCGGCCTGCGCGGTCGCACGCGAGTCGGTCGGCGTGGACATCGAGCGGGAACAGGTGATTCCCGAAGCCGCGGGAATCGCGGCCAGGATCTTCACTGCGGAACGACTGGCGCGGTGGTCCGCTGAGCCCGAGCCTGGCCGGGTCCTGTCGCTGCTCGTGGGATGGACCCAGTTCGAGGCGCTGGCCAAGGCGCAGGGCGGCGGGCTCGTCTCCCCGCCCGCGCCGATCGATTTCGACGGCGGCACGGGCCGCTGGCAGCCCGTCAGCGATCGAGGCGAGCACTGGTCGGTGACGGCGGTCCAGCCGGCGGAGGGAACGGTGCTGAGTGTGGCCATTGCAGGCGGTCCGGCACGCCTGTCGGTGCGTGAATGGGGCCCACCGCAATTGTGACATTGAAAGGGGGCCGTGGCTGTGGCACCGGCCCGGTGAATCCGCTACTCTCCGGGAGTCGTAGGGATCATCCTGCGGCTCCCGTTTCCTTTATTCCGAGTCACCAATGCGACGCAAGCATCTCTGGGTCCTGGCCCCGCTGATCCTGATTCCGTTCCTCGCCGGCCTCGGGTTCAGGCATCACGACGCGGTGGACGGGCAGCTGCTCTTCGAGGAGGTCCGCGCCCGGGTCGCGCGCGGGGCGGTGGATTCCCTCTCCGACGACAAGATCTACGAGAACGCGGCACGCGGGCTCGTGGACCATATCAACGATCCCTACGCCGAGCTGTACTCGCCGGAAGAGCTTGCCAGCTTTTCGCGCAACACGCTGCGGAACGACTACGCCGGCGTCGGCATGCAGATCCAGGATCAGCTCGGCAACATCGTCGTGGCGGCGGTATTCCCGAACTCACCGGCCTCGAAAGGCGGCGTGCTGGTCGGCGACCGCATCCTCTTCGTCGATACCAGTGCCGTCACCGGGCTCAAGATCGATCAGGTGTCGGGCAAGCTCCTCGGCAAGGCGGGAACGCCGGTGACGGTGACGTTCGCGCGGCCGGGTCAGGAAGCCCAGATCCAGCGCAAGTTCAACCGCGCGGTGGTGCATGTGCCGGCGGTGCCGTACGCGCTGATGCTGGACAACGGCGTCGGTTACGTGCCGCTGCAGCGCTTCAACGAGGCCTCGGCGGCCGACGTGATGGCGGCGGTGAGCCGGCTCCGGAGCGCCGGGGCCCGGTCGTTCGTGCTCGACCTCCGGGGCAACCCGGGGGGGAGCGTGGAGGAATCGGTCGCGATCAGCAACCTCTTCCTCCAGCCGGGCCAGGAGATCGTCTCGGTCCGCTATCGCGAGCGCGACCCCGAAGTGCGCCGTGCTGAGAACGACGGCGTCCATGTGGCCGAGCCGATGATCGTGATGGTGGACGGCGGCGCGGCGTCGGCATCGGAGATCGTGGCGGGCGCGCTCCAGGATCACGACCGCGCGCTCGTCGTGGGCACCACGTCGTTCGGCAAGGGCGTGATGCAGAGCATCTATCCGCTGCACCAGGGATGGGCGCTCAAGCTGACCACCGCCAAGTGGTACACGCCGAGCGGGCGGAGCATCCAGCGCGAGCGGGTGATGCGGAATGGGGAGCTCGTCGCCACGCGGCCCGATTCGCTCGAGACCGACTCGGCCCGCCGCTCGCGGCCGGCGTTCCACTCCGATGCGGGACGCACCGTGTACGGCGGCGGCGGGATTACGCCCGATGTGATCGTCGCGGCCGACACGATCACCACCGCCGAGCAGATGTTCCTCCGTGCGCTCGGCCCGAAGTCACGGGAGAGCTACCGGGCGCTGTACGACCTGGCGCTCGAGCTGAAGCCGCGGGTGCAATCCACCTTCACGGTGCAGCCGGAGTGGCGGGACGACTTCTATCGGCGCCTGGAAGCGGCGGGCGCGCCGGTGACGCGCGCGCAGTTCGACGCCGCGCGACCGCTGGTGGACCGCCTGCTTGAGCAGCAGCTGGCGAGCATCGCCTTCGGTGATTCGAGCGCGTTCCGCCGCACCTCGCGCGAAGACACCCAGCTGCAGCGCGCGATCGAGCTGTTGAAGAACGCGACCACGCAGCCCGCGCTCTTCGTGGCTGCGGCGGCCGAGCACGGCAAGGGCTGACCGGGCGCGTCGTCTGCTGCGGGCCGAAAGGCGCCGGACCAGTTGGTCCGGCGCCTTTTTCGTGTCGTCTGTCGCGTGTGATTCAGGCCACCGCTTGCGGGTCCGGAACCGCCCATTATCATGTGCGTAAGTCATTGCTGCTCAACGACTTATGTTGACAACTCTGTGGAAACAGTGTGGGTTGCTGTGGAGAACCCGGCGGCACCAGTGGAAAACGATGTGGAAGGCTGTCTCCGGCACCGCTGAAGTGTGGTAGATGACCGCACACTCTCCACACGGATACCACCATGAGGAGGAGCGATGGCCAAAGCGATGTGGAGTGGCGTGATCAGCTTCGGGATGGTGACGATCCCGGTGAAGCTCTATTCCGCCACGCAGAGCCGGGACATCAGCTTCAATCTGCTGCATGCGACCTGCGGGACGCGGCTGCAGCAGAAGCGGTGGTGTCCCACCGACGACGTCGAGG
>JBLMWC010000158.1:0-30299 GCA_050257015.1 Bacillota bacterium
GGGAAGAGATCGGGCACGACCTGGTAGTAGTCCCGGCGGTCGCCCTCACGGCTGGTGCGCGCGAGCACGCCCTGATCGGCCAGGAGGCGCGCATTGGTACTGACGCTTGCCTTGCTCACACGGAGCTCGAGGGCAACCTCGTCCAGCGAGCAGGCCTCGTCCCGCAGCAGCAGCAGACCCATGATGCGGCCGGCGATGGGAGGCAGACCGTCGGCTTCGAACATCTGGCCGAGGCGGTCGGCGAAGCGGGCTGTATGTACGTCCATGATCTCCAGCGGTCAGGGTGGAAGCACCGTTAGATACGTTCAGTGGGAGCTGAATGTTGCAGGAGATGCGGGGCGAGCGGCGCGGGGCGGTGAAGCGGACGAAAGAGCGGTGTTGCAGTACGTTACGGGTGGTCGCCTGCGCGGGTGCGGCGGGTCAGGTCCAGCCGGGGACGATCGCCGCGGAAGTCGAAGTGCTGCTCGTCGAGCACCCGGGCCAGCGATCCCGCGTCCCCGGCGCTCCGGATCCGGGCCAGCCGGCGGGCGGAGACGAGCGCGGCCGGGTACCAGACCCCCGGCTCGATCTCGGGATACAGGGCGGCGAACTCGGGCTTCAGACGGGCTTCGCGCATCGGAGATTCTCGTGGGGGAGCGGTGGCCGCGGCCGACTTTCCCAAGGTAGGGGGACGGCGGCTCGCTGTCTAATCCGGAGGCACGGTGAGATCAGAGCATCATATGCGGGTCCCACGCACTGCGCGCTACTGGACGGAGGGGGACGCCGGATCGGCGCGGGACGTCTGGTTCATCCTGCACGGCTATGGCCAGCTGGCGGCCGACCTCCTCGCTTCCGCGGCGCCGCTCGCGGGGGACGGGCGGCTGGTCGTGGCGCCGGAGGCGCTCTCCCGCTTCTACGCGACAGCGGCAACGGGCGGGAGCCACGCGCAGGCGGGCGTCGGCGCGAGCTGGATGACGCGCGAGGACCGCGACCACGAGATCGAGGACTACATCGCCTACCTCGACGCGCTCGCTTCCCGCGTAATGGCCGCGCTCGATCCGGCGCCGAGGGTGCACGTGCTGGGATTCTCGCAGGGAGTCGCGACCGCGGCCCGCTGGGTGGCTGCGGGCGGTGTGCGGCCGGCGACGCTGGTGCTCTGGGGAAGCCTTCCTCCGGCCGATCTCCGCGACGCGGGTCGCGGGTGGATGGCGGATCTGGATGTCCGGCTCGTGTACGGCACGCGTGACCGCCTGATCCCACCCGATGCCCTGGAGGTGACGCTCAGTCGTTTCCGCCGCGAGGGCGTGCAGGCGACGGTGCAGACCTTCGAGGGCGGGCATCGGCTGGACGACGCGATCCTCGCCGGCCTGGCGGCCGGCCCCGCCGCCTTTCATTAGAGTCAGCAGGACAGTCGGCAGCAGAGTCAGCAGGACAGTCGGCAGCGCGATGGGGCGACGTGCGTTGCGCCACAGGCGGCCGGCTTCGCGGCGCCTACCTTGAGCCCATGTCCACCACCGTCGTGACCCGCGCGCGCCCGGGAAATCTCTGGAGCGGCATGAACTGGATGGCGGGACTCTCCCTCCTCCTGTTCTGGCTGCCGGTCGTCGGCCCGATGATCGCCGGCGTGGTCGGCGGCTGGAAGGCCGGCGACCTCAGGCGCGCCCTCCTCGCCGTCTTCCTGCCCGCCGTCGGCACCGGGATCCTCGTTGCCCTCGGGATCGGCTGGCTCACCCATCTCGCGTTCTGGGGGTTCCTCGCGGGGCTCGGCGGTCTGGTGCTCGCGCTGCTCAACGTCGGGCCGATGCTGGTCGGGGCGATCGCGGGGGGCATTGCCGCGGGTTTCCGGCACCGCGTCGTCCGGCCGGCTCCATGATCCCGGTGTCCCGGCTGGACGCGCACCGGTCGGCCGGTACAGATTTCGGCGGCAGCAATTCCGGACCTCAACCCGTCAGGACCCGATCATGATTACTCGACGCACCTGGCTCGCGCGCACCGGCGGCGCGGCGCTGCTGGTGCTCGCCGGCCGCCGGGCCGATGCCGCCTCCATCTTCGCCAAGCCCCGTCTGGTGGTGTACCGCGATCCCGGCTGCGGCTGCTGCCTCGCCTGGGTGGACCACATGCGCGCCTCGGGCTTCGATGTCGAAGTCCACGACGACACCTCGATGCCAGAGCGGAAGGACCTGATGGGGGTCCCCGCGGCGCTTCGGTCCTGCCATACCGGGACCCTCGGCAGCTACGTCATCGAGGGCCACGTCCCCGCGTCAGACGTCCAGCGGCTCCTCAAGGAGCGCCCGAAGGTGCTCGGCCTGGCGTCGCCGGGGATGCCGATGAGCGCACCGGGCATGGCTCAGCCCGGGGCGAAGAAGGTTCCGTATGATGTGATCGCGTTCGAGAAGGGCGGGGTGACCCGGGTCTACGCCCGGCACTAGTCAGGGCAGACTGGCCGTCGACAGCGCGAGGGAATCCTGGCGGGTGGCGGTCGGCTCCACGAAGCCGGTGACCGTGGCTCCTGCCGGGGTGGCGGAGGCGGTCCGGCGGACCGGCGTGATCGCCCGAGCTTCCTGAACCGCAGGAGCGGCGGCGGCTGATGTCCGGTTGCCGTATGGCGAGATCGCCGTGAGCAGCGCCGCCGAGTTGGTGGCGAGGATCGATCCGGCGGCGACGATATTCAGGACGAGGAGAACGCGGTTCATGGCGGGAATGTATCCGCCGGCCGCCGATCGCGCTGTGATCCACACTACGACGGCGCCATGCGACAGCTCTCAAATACCCCAGCAAGGAAGTCTTTCATGCGTGCTGCAGGTCTTCTACTGGTTCTGGTCGGCGTCGTCGGTATCGTGGTCGGCCTGCTGGCCCTGTTCGGTGTCGGGTTCCTTCAGCCAACCCCGAACGTGGGGGACGTCCGGATGCCGGGCGCCGGCCCCCTCATCGCCGGCGTGATCCTGCTGGCCGCCGGTCTCGCGATCGCGACCTCGAAGGTGAAGGCCTGACGGCGGAAACGGGAAACCACGATGCAGACCGAGCTCGCCACCTTCGGCGCCGGATGTTTCTGGGGCGTCGAGATCGCTTTCCGTCAGATTCCCGGCGTGCTCGACGCGCTCGCCGGCTACAGCGGCGGCACGATGCCGAATCCGACCTACGAGGATGTCTGCTCCGACCGGACCGGCCACGCCGAGGTCGTGCAAGTGACCTTCGATCCGTCGCGGGTGAGCTACGACCGGCTCCTCGACGTCTTCTTCACCAGTCACGACCCGACCCAGCTCAATCGCCAGGGGCCTGACGTGGGCCGGCAGTATCGCTCGGCCATCTTCTATCACAGCGAGGCGCAGCGCGAGGCGGCGGAGGCGGCGAAGCGGAAGTGGGAGGCGAGCGGGCGGTGGAAGCGGCCGGTCGTCACCGAAGTCTCTCCTGCCGGACCGTTCTGGAAGGCGGAGGAGTATCATCAGCGTTATCTGGAGAAGCGGGGGCTCGCGAGCTGCCACGTGCCGGGGTGACGGCGCATAGCGCCGCTGGCCCGCGGCACTAGTCTCTTCCGCATCTTCCGTTTCCACCGCACTATTGGCCGAGCGCGGCGTCCCGTTCCCGATCCCACCCGTGTCGAGGGTCCCCACGTGTTCCCGCACGGCCTGGCCGTTCCGACGGCGAATCGTTTCAAGCGCGTCAGCTATTCGGTCACGGGGGCGGAGGTGCTGGCTGGCCTGAGCCCCCAGCTCACCGTGGAGAAGATCGACGTCGCCTGCCGCCAGGCGCTCGGCCTCTGGAGCGCAGTGACGCCGCTCGCCTTCGATCATCCCTTCGCGGGCGAGACTCCGCGCCTCCGGATCAAGTTCATCAGCGACGGAGTCCCCAGCGCCGGAGAGCTCGGCAACACCGACGGATTCATTTCCAGTACGTCCACCGGTCTCCAGGGCGAGCCCGCGGCCAACATCGACGCCGACAATCCGCTCTTCCTCGATCGGTACCGAGAGTCGTTCCCGATCACGGTGCACGGCGGTCCGTACGATCTCGTCGCGGTCGTGGCTCACGAGATCGGCCATGCGCTTGGCCTGGAGCATCCGGCAGACAACGAGGCCGCGATGATGTCGCCCTCGAAGGGGACCGCGGTCGCCCGCCGGCTCTACCCCTATGACATCCGCGAGGTGCAGCAGCGCCACGGGGCGATCCGTCTGGCGGACGCGGTAGCGGCCAACCTTTCCGACACCGGGCAGCTCATCGACGCGTCTCCCGAGGTCCAGTTGCAGCGAGCCGGATCGGTTCTGGTCGTGTCAGGCCCGGGCGGCTCCCACGCGTTCGTCGACGTCCTCGTTCCGGCCAGGGGCAGGGGAGTGAACGCGCTTCGGCTCAGGTTCACGACCGTCACCGAGCACGTCTTCGTGAACCGGGTCGAAGCGTTCGACGGCATCATCCCGCTGCAGCAGTTCGCGGTGAGTGCACGGAACACCGGTGGGGAGGGACTGGCAGGGACCAGCTGGGATCTGCAGCTCGGCTTCGCGTCCCGGCCGCAGCTCGCCAGCCAGATGCTGGTGCGCGTGGAGCTGTACTTCACTGACGGGCCCGACGATTTCGGCGTGCTGCAGCTGGAGGGGGTCTCGGCGGAGACACTCCCTGCGGCGGTCGAGGCCGTCGGCTGACGGGCCCCGCGCGGCTTACTGGTACTGGATGTACAGCGGCGCCGGCCGGAGCTTCAGCACCTCCGCCGGCTTGAGCATCGGCTTGTCGTTCTTGTAGAAGAGCTTGAACCCGGTGTACCACACCGGCTCCCTGAGAATCACAGCCTTCCACGTCCCCCGCTTGAGCTGCGGCGACCCGAAGCCGTCCATGTCGATCACCACCTGCGCTCGCGCGTCAGTGCGGATCTTCCGCGCGTTGGTCAGCATCTTCGTGGTGAAGCGGTGCACCAGCATGATCTTGGGCGGCAGCTGATTGGCGTCCACCACGCTGATCAGCGAATCGATCGCCTCGTTGATCTCCGATGCGTCCATCGTTCCGATCCGCTTGCCGGGCTTGGCCCCGTTCCGCATCGCGAACTCGGGGTCGAGCGCCAGATGCACGTACGGGCGCCGGAGATAGGGCATCAGCCGCGGGAGCTCGGCCCGGACACTGCTCTGGCCGATCTGCACGTCGAGGAAAAGGAGCCAGTTCCGCTCCTCCGCCCACCGCGCCACCCGCTCGATCAGACTGTCGCTCATCCGGAGCCGGTGCTTCCCGTCGCGGCCCGGACTCGCCTGCGCCACCGTCACGATCAGGTGGAGCGCCGGCTTGACCGTCGTCGTGCTGTCCGCCGCCGCCCACTCCTTTGCCGTCCGCTCGAGCTTGGCCAGCATCTGGTCCGGCGGCAGCTCGCCCAGGATCCCCATCCGCTTCGAGAGCGGGTTGCCGTAGAAGGCTACGATGCGATGCGAGGGCAGGAGCGCACCCGGGAGCGGCGCCGGCCGGTCGGTTGGCCAGGCGACGCTGTCTCGGGCCGCGCGCTTCCGGGCCTTGGCCGCCGCCGAGGTGGAATCGGTGCCCGCCGAGTCGGCCCGCGCCGCAATCGCCGACGTATCGGACCGGCTCCGGATCGAGTCCGCAGCCGTCTTCACGGTATCGGTGTCCGCCGGCGCCACGACGCTCGCCTGGACACCATGCCGGACGCTGTCTCCGGCCGCGGAGGTCGCGGCGGATGCGGGCTTGTCGGCGCAGGCGGCCACGAGGAGAAGGGCCAGCGGGAACGGGACGGCGCTGAGGAAACGCGGAATCTGCATGATGTCCTGAAAATGACGGGGCCGGCGAGCGCGGGATAGTGGCTGGATCACAGTGCCAGCACAAGCCATGCCTCCCCTCTGCTACCTTACCCGCATGGCACTCGTCAGTCTCCAGGATATCCATCTCGCGCTGGGCGGGCCGCCGCTCCTCGACGGCGTCCGGCTCCAGATCGAGCGGGGCGAACGCATCTGCCTCCTCGGGCGGAACGGCGCGGGAAAGTCCACACTCATGAAGGTGATCGCCGGCGACCTGTCACCCGACGACGGCGAAGTCGTCCGCCAGCAGGGGGTCACCGTCGCGCGGCTGGCCCAGGAGATCCCCGAGGGGCTGGCCGGCACCGCGTTCGACGTGGTGGCCGGCGGACTGGGCGGGCTCGGCACGCTGCTCGCCGCCTACCACGAGGTCGGCCACCGGCTGGCCACCGAGCACAACACCGCCCTCATCGAGCAGCTCGGCCGCCTGCACCACCGCCTCGACATCAGCGGCGGCTGGGAGGTCCAGCGGCAGGTGGAGACGGTGCTGTCCCACCTCTCGCTCGACCCCGACGCGCCGTTCAGCTCGCTCTCCGGCGGCCGGAAGCGCCAGGTACTGCTGGCGCGCGCGCTGGTCAGCCGGCCCGATCTCCTGCTCCTCGACGAGCCGACCAACCACATGGATGTGGACGCGATCGCGTGGCTCGAGGAGTTTCTGCTCTCGCAGCCGATCACCCTCCTCTTCGTGACGCACGACCGCGCCTTCCTCCGCCGGGTGGCGACGCGCATCGTGGAGCTCGATCGCGGCCGCATGGTGGACTGGGCCTGCGACTACGACACCTTCCTCGAGCGGAAGCAGGCGGTGCTCGACGCCGAAGCGAAGCAGTGGGCCAACTTCGACAGGAAGCTCGCGCAGGAGGAGGTCTGGATCCGGCAGGGGATCCAGGCGCGCCGCACCCGGAACGAGGGTCGGGTCCGCGCCCTCGAGGCAATGCGACGCGAGCGGAGCGCCCGCCGCCAGCGCACCGGCACCGTGCGTCTCCAGGCGCAGGACGTCGAGCGCTCCGGCCGGGTCGTCATCGAAGCGGAGCACGTGACCTTCGCCTACGGCGACCAGATCGTGATCGACGATTTCTCCACCACGATCATGCGGGGCGACAAGGTCGGCATCATCGGCCCCAACGGCTCCGGCAAGACCACGCTTCTGCGTCTCCTCCTGGGCCAGCTCACGCCGCAGTCGGGTGAGATCCGGCTCGGCGCCCGTCTCGAGCTCGCCTACTTTGACCAGCTGCGCGAGCAGCTCGAAGAGGACCGCACCGTTCAGGAGAACGTCGCTGACGCGGCGGACCACGTCACCGTCAACGGCAATCGCCGCCACGTCCTCGGCTATCTCCAGGATTTCCTCTTCTCCGCCGAGCGGGCGCGCACGCCGGTGCGGGTGCTCTCGGGCGGCGAGCGGAACCGGCTGCTCCTGGCGCGGCTCTTCACCCGCTCGTTCAACCTGCTCGTGATGGACGAGCCCACCAACGATCTGGACATCGAGACCCTCGAGCTCCTCGAAGGCCTCCTGGTGGATTACCCGGGCACGCTGCTCCTGGTGAGCCACGACCGCGCGTTTCTCGACGATGTCGTGACCAGCACGCTCGTGCTGGAAGGCAATGGTCGGGTGGGCGAGTATGTCGGCGGCTACGAGGACTGGCGGCGCCAGGCGGCGGGCCGCGAGGTGCGGGAGCCGATGACGACCCGGCCGAAACCGCCGAAGGCGCGTCCGGCTGCACCGGCCCGCCGGAAGCTGAGCTACAAGGATCGGCTCGAGCTCGAGGAGCTCCCTGCTCGCATCGAGGCGCTGGAGGCCGAGCAGCAGGAATTGCATGGCTCGCTCGCCGATCCCTCGCTCTATCGCGATGGGAGCGGAGTCGTCGCGGTGCGCGAGCGGCTGGCGGCGGTCGAGCGCCAGCTGGCCGAGGCGTTCGCGCGGTGGGAAGCGCTGAGCGAGGTGGAATGACAGCCGGGCGGTCCGGTTCGTCCCTGTGCCCGGCCGCTTCGTCCCGCCCGGGCTTCAGCGACGGCGGGCCGGACGTATAGTTCGGAGCAGCGTGATCCCATGACGACTCAGCCGATACCAGCCATCCTGCCCGCCGCCGCACCCGCCGAGCCGCGCTCGCTGCTCGAGCGCCCGCTCGTCCGCTGGGGAGTGGTCTTTGCCGTCTGGACCGTCCTTGGCTTCCTGAGCATCAGCCAGACCGTGATCTTCTTCGCCAGCGAGGGGCGCCCGATCAATCTGGGGCCGATCGTCGTGGCCCGGCTGGCCGACTGGTACACCTGCGCGCTGTTCACGCCGGCCTTCTTCTGGCTCGCCCGTCACTATCCGGTGGATCGCGAGCGGTGGCGCATCGGACTGCCGGTGCATCTCCTGGCGGCCGGCGTGTTCGTGCTGCTCAAGTATCTGTTCTATCATCAGGTGCGTACCTGGATCGAGCCGGCCGACGCAGCCCGCGACCGCCTGCGCGACTATCTCGCCGCATACGGCATCAACGAGTTTCTCGTCTTCGTCGCGGTGATCGGGGTGGTGCACGCGATCGAGTTCTACCGGCGCTACCGCTCGCGCGAGATCCAGGCCGAGCGCCTGCGGACCCAGCTCGCCGAGGCGCGGATCGAGGCACTGTCCTCCCAGCTCAGGCCGCACTTCCTGTTCAACACGCTGCAGGGCGTCTCGACGCTGATGTACCGCGACGTTGCCGCCGCCGACACGATGCTGGGTCGTCTGAGCGATCTGCTCAGGCGCACGCTGCAGCAGCCGCACCGGCACGAGGTATCCCTCGGCGAAGAGCTCGCCACGCTCGAGGATTACGTCGGCATCATGCGGATGCGGTTTCAGGACCGACTGGTGGTCGAGACGCGGGTGCCGGAATCGATCGCGGGGGCGCAGGTGCCGCGTCTCGTCCTGCAGCCGCTGGTCGAGAATGCTCTCGAGCATGGAATCGCCCGCCGGGCCGGCGCCGGGCGGATCGAGATCCGCGCCGATCGCGACGGTGACGTGCTCCGGCTGTCGGTGACCGACGATGGCGCGGGCGTCGCGCCGGCGCAGGAGTTCCCGACCGAAGGCGTCGGTCTCGGGAACACCCGGCTTCGACTTCGCGAGCTGTACGGCAGCCGCCAGAGCCTGGAGCTCGAGCCCCTCGCTGCGGGTGGTCTGCGGGTGAGTCTGTCCATCCCTTATCGAGAGGGGCCGGCGTGACGCTCCGGACCGCCATCGTGGACGACGAGCCGCTCGCCCGCGAGCGGATCCGCGAGCTGCTGCGCGGGCATGACGGCATCTCCATCGTCGCCGAGTGCGCCGATGGGGAGTCGGCGGTCGCCGCAATCGCTCGGGAAGCCCCGGACCTGGTCTTCCTCGATATCCAGATGCCGGAGCTCGACGGCTTCGGCGTCCTGGAAGCACTCGGCGCGGCCCGCCTGCCGGGCGTGGTCTTCGTCACCGCCTTCGACGAGTACGCCGTACGGGCATTCGAGGCCGGCGCGCTGGACTATCTGCTCAAACCGGTCACGCCGGAGCGGTTCGAGAGCGCGCTGGCCCGGGCGTCGGATCGGCTGCGGCGGCGCGGGGCCGGAGACGACCCGGCGCTTCGCGAGCTGCTCGAGCGCCTGCGGGCGGAGCGGGGCTACGCGACGCGCCTCGTCGCCCGCGACGGCGTGAAGGTGTCGTTCGTGCGCGTGGCGGATGTGGACTGGATCGACTCGGCGGGCAACTACGCGCGGCTGCACGTCGGACCCCGGGCCCATCTGGTGCGCGAGACGCTCAAGTCGCTGGAAGCGCGGCTCGACCCGGCCGAGTTCGTCCGGGTCCACCGGTCGGCCATCGTCCGGGTGGAGCGTATCGCGGCGCTCGAGCCGTACTTCCACGGCGAGTACATCGTCACGCTCAGCGACGGAACCCGCCTGACCGCAAGCCGATCGTACAGCGCGCGATTGCGCTCGCTGCTCCGCTGATCAGTGAGAGGGTTTGAGCTCCCAGAGCACGTTGACGATGACCCACCGGCCGTTGAACCTGGCGAGGTGCATGTAGTCCACCCACCCGGACATCGTGGTCCGCGCGCTCGCCGCGTTGCCGAAGATGTCCAGGATGCGGACCTCCTTGTCCTGCTGGGCCGGCGGGGTGCGCTGGCCTCCCCCGGCTCGGGTTCCCTGCACGAGCCCCATCGCCGACATCTGTGAGAGCCGGCTGCGGCCGAGACTGTCGGTGAAGACGATCCGCTTGGCGAGATCGGGGCTCAGCGCCCGCTCCATCCGGGCGGCGTCGGCAGTGTACCACCCTTCGACATAATCGAGCGCGGTGGCGCGGATCGCTGCGGAATCGGCGGCGGTCTGCGCGGCCGCCGGCACGCGCCAAAGCGCGAGCACGGCCATCGGGGCGAGCAGGAAGCGCAGCATGATCGGGACCTGTCGGTTGAAGGAGACCGACGATAGGGCCGCTCCGCCACGAGCGGCCAGCGCCGAGGGATGGCAGGGCCGAGCGTCGGGACGAGCCGGCCTGCCGCGACCCATCGACGGCATCGCGCATCCGGGAGAGGTGGCGTCAATCCATCCGACTCTCGAGGTCTCCATGACCGGTCCATCGTCAGCCGCCCGCGGGATGCTCGTCGTTCCCCTGCTCATGCTGATGTCCGTTTCCGAAGTCCCCACCATTCGGCTGACGAAGCCGCTGGCCGAGTTTCCCGACACCTTCGATCAGCTGAACAGCGTCGTGGAGCTGCGCGACGGGCGGCTGCTGGCGACCGACTTCGCGAGCCCCACCGTTCAGCTGATTGATTTTGCGCGGGGCACCCGCACCACCATCGGGCGGAAAGGGTCGGGTCCGAATGAGTACCTCATGCCTGACCGCGCACTGCCCGGCGCGGGCGACACACTCTTCGTCGCCGATCCGGGCCAGAACCGGTTCCTCCGCGTGACTGCCGACGGCCGGGTGGCAGGGTCGTTCGCGTTTCCCGCTGCCGCCGGCATGGGCGGCCAGTTCCGGGGCGCCGATCGCCGGGGCCGGTTCTACTACCTCGGGAGCCGCTACGCGGAATCCGGCGGTGGACCACGGCGCGCCCGCTCGCCGAATGACGCCTTCGCCGGTGCCGCGGACTCGGCGCCGCTCCTTCGGTGGGATCCGGCGAGGAACCGTATCGACACCCTCGCCCGGCTCGGGATGGCTCCGCTCGCCAAGCCGGCGACCGGCGGCTCGTCGGGGCACCAGGTCATGATGTCGCGGCCGCAACCGTTCGGGGCGGAGGATGACTGGGCGGTCACACCCGACGGCCGCGTGGCGATCCTCCGCGCCGCCGACTATCACATCGACTGGATCGGCCCGGACGGCAGGCGCGCCGCGACGCCGCCGATTTCCTTTCGCCGCGAGCCCGTGACGAAGGCGGACCGGAACCGCATTCTCAAGCCGGTCCAGGCGATGCTCTCCGGCGGCACCAGGTTCACCGTCGCCGCCCCGAAGGAATCGGACTTCACCTGGCCGGACTCAAAGCCGCCCTTCATCGCCCATTTCACGCTGGTCACTCCCGAGGGCCTCATCTGGGCGCAGCGCTCCGTGCCCGATGGGGCGGAGCCGATGTACGACGAGATCGACGCACGCGGCCGGGTGGTGCGCCGGTACCTGCTGCCGAAGGACTATCGTCTGGTGGGATTCGGGAAGGGGGTCGTCTACCTCACGCACGCCGACGAGGACGACCTGCTGCATCTCGAGCGGTTCGCCCGCTGAGGGTCACCCGAGCGAGCGGAGCAGCTCCATCATGCGCAGGTCCCACGGATCGGCCGCGGTATCGTCCTCGGCGATCTCGTAGTTCTCCTGCGGCGTCTCCAGGATCAGCGGGATGTCGCGGCTCCGGTGATCGTGCAGCAGCCAGCCGAACGGCTCCGCCCCGATCAGCCCCTCGCCGATCAGCATGTGGCGGTCCTTGTTGGAGCCGAGCGCGCCCTCGCTGTCGTTGAGATGGAAGAACGAGGGCGGCTCACCGATCACCGCCTCGAACTCGTCGAGGATGCCGGTGAGCGCCGCCTTCGACTCCGAGATATCGTGGCCTGCGGCAAAGAGGTGGCAGGTGTCGAGCCCGTAGCCGGTGCGCTTCCGGAGAGCCGCCGGTACCGACGAGAGGATGGCCGCAATCTCCTCCGGCGTCCGCCCCATAGTGGCGCCGGCGCCGGCGGTGTTCTCGACCAGGATGCGGGTCGAACCTTCGACCGTCTCCAGCGCATGCGTGATCGCGCGGGCGATGCGGCCCGCCGCGGCATCGCGATTGCCATCGGTCGCGGCGCCCGGATGAAAGCAGATCGCCCCGATACCGAGTGCGGTCGACCGCTCCAGCTCCTTCGCGAGGCCGCCGCTCGCGCGGCCCCACTTCTCCTCGTCGGCGGTCGCCGTGTTGAGCACGTACGCCGCGTGCGCCATCACGTTCTCCCGCTCGATCCCCGCCTGCTCGAGCGCGGCGCCGAAGCGCGCCACCCGTTCCGGCTTGATCGACGACTTGTCGCCGTAGTACTTGGGGATCGCGGTGAAGATCTGGAGCGCCGCCATCCCGCCGTTGCCCGCGCGGAGCGCCGCCTTGTCGATCCCGCCGTTGTCGATCGTATGGGCGCCGAGTATGTGGCGGCTCATCGGTGCGCGTGCGGCTCATCCGGCACCACCGGCCGGAAGATGAGATCGAAGGCGAGAAAGACGGTCTTGGAGAACGGGTAGAACACGATCGGCGCCAGGATCATGAGCGCGGCGCCGCCATACTGCAGCAGGGTCCACGGCGGCGACGGCCACGTGAGCGCCAGCACCGCGATGAAGATCCCCGCGAAGAGCAGCTCCGCCGCGATGATGTTGAACATGTAGGAGCCCACCAGGTACCCGTGCTCGCCCCGCTCGAGCACGAGGCCGCAGGCGGGGCAGGCCGGCTTGAGCCGAAACCAGCCGCTGAAGATGCCGCTGGATCCGCAGTTGGGGCAGCGTCGCCGGATCGCGCGCCAGAGCATCCGCAGCATCGTAGGTTTGGCCATGGCCCAAAGCTACGAGATCAGGGGCGCACCGCCAGCGCGGTGCGCCCCTGATCTCTCTTCCCAGGCCCGGTTCAGCGCTGGGGCTCGTTCACCTTCGCCGTATCGGCCGCGGCGGAGACCGCGGAATCCGGCTGCACGATCGTGCGGGAGTCCTTCAGCATCCGGAGCTGCAGCTGGAACGCCTGCGCCAGCTCGGGAAGACTGATCGGTCCCGCGCCGGTGGTATCCACCCGGTCGCGCACGCGGGCCAGGCTGACCGACGCCTTGGTGTAGCCGCTGTCCGCCGCGAGCGCCGCCGCATAGGCATCGGCCGCCTCCGCGAAGTGGCGGGTCTGCTCGAGGGCGGTACCCAGATTGTTCTGGAACACCGGCGACGTGCTCCGGAGCTCCACCGCCCGTGCGAGCGGCGGCAGCGCTTCCTCCGCGCGACCCTGCTGGATGTAGAGCACGCCCAGGTTGTTCAGCGCCCAGACGTCGCTCTCGTCGGCCACGAGCGCGTCCTCGTACGCGTCGATCGCACCGTCGATGTCGCCCTGGTGCTCCAGCACCCGCGCCTGCAGCCGGCGCGCGGTGGACGACGCCGAGTCGATCTCGAGCGCCGAGTTGATCCGGTCCAGCGCGTCGTCGAACCGGCCGAGGTCGATGAGGACGCGGCTGGAGTTGAGCAGCGCCTTGACGTGCCGCGGGTCGAGCGCGAGTGCCCGGTTGAAGGCCGAGTCGGCGGTCCTGAGGTCGCCCGCCTTCCACGACGACAGGCCCACCATGTAGTACGCGCCGGCGTTGCCGGGGTGCCGCTCCCCGTACTCCGTGAACAGCTTCGCGGCCTCGGCGTACTGGCCGGCGCGATAGGCGGAGTCGCCGTCGGCGAAGGTGACGACGACCGGCGCGGTGCTCGCGACGGACGGCGTCGAGGTGGCGGGCGTGCTCGCGCCCGCGGCAGCGGTGGTGGTGGCGACGGGCTTCGAGCTGTCGCCGCACGCGGCGGCGGCCAGCGGAGCGACGAGCACCAGCGTGATGAGCGGGATGCGGCGGGCGGCGAACATGGCTTCCTCCTCGAGTGGGGCGCCCGAAGGCGCGGTGGACGGCGCCCGGCACAAGGGCAAGCGCGCGGCCACCGCCCGAGGAGGTCGTCAGGTCGGAGCGATGATGTTGTGACTGAAGGGGTTGGGGGCGACGGGGCGGGGGCGGGCTGGGGGCCGTCGTGTTCGCCGGGACACCGGCTCGCGCAGGCGGTCGTGTCCCGCGGGACACGTGCTCAGCGATGAATCTCGAGCCGTCGCATGATCTTGAGCAGACTCGCGTGATCGGCAAGGCCGAGCGCCTCGGCGGTGCGCGTGATGTGCCAATCGTGCTTCTCGAGCGCGCCCACGATGATCCGCCGCTCCGCCTCCGCGCGGAGCTCCTGGAAGGTGCGGGCCGCCGGCTGCGCGGCGACGCGGCTCGCCGTTCCCGCGAGGTTGGCGGGGAGATGCTCGGGCCGGATCATCTCACCGTCCGCCGCGATGACCATCTGCTCGACGGCATTACGGAGCTCGCGCACGTTGTTCCGCCGCCATTCGTACGCCATCAGCAGATCGGTCGCGTCGCCCGAGAGCCGCTTCGGCAGCACACCGAACCGGGCACAGGTGGCGGCGAGGAACTGATCGGCGAGGAGCGGGATGTCGGTGGCGCGATCGCGGAGCGGCGGCACCGCGATCTGGTGGACGTTGAGCCGATAGTAGAGGTCTTCGCGGAACCGTCCGGCGGCCACCTCAGCCTCGAGGTCGCGGTTGGTGGCAGCGACCACCCGCGCCTCCACCGTAACGGGCCGGCTGCTGCCGAGCCGCGTGACGGTGCGGTCCTCGAGGACGCGGAGCAGCTTGGCCTGGGCCGCGAGCGGCAGCTCGCCGATCTCGTCTAGGAAGAGTGTGCCCTTGCCCGCCGCCTCGAAGGCCCCGTGCCGCGTGACGCTCGCACCGGTGAATGCGCCGCGCTCGTGGCCGAAGAGCTCGCTTTCCACCAGCTGCTCGGGAAGGGCGGCGCAGTTGATCGCTACGAACGCCGCCCCCGGCGCCGCGCCGAGCCGGTGCAGCTCCCGCGCGACCAGCTCCTTGCCCGAGCCGCTTTCACCGGTGATGAGCACCGTGCTCGGGATCGGCGCCACCCGCGCGATCGCGTCGCGCAGCCGCCCGATGGCGGCACTCCGCCCGATCAGCGTGGTCTCGCCCAGGCGACGCTGCAGCGTTCCCACCTCGAGGCGCAGCCGTCTCCGCTCGAGCGCGGCCGCGATCTCCTGCACCACCCGCTCCATCGGCTCGGCCTTGTCCACGAAGCCGTACGCGCCGAGCCGCACCGCCTGCACGCAGCGCTCGTAGCTGCCGGTGCCGGTATAGACGATCACCGGCGTCTCGATCCCCTTCTGCGCGAGCGCGCGCAGCACCGCGAAGCCGTCCATTCCCGGCATCTCGAGATCGAGCACCACGCAATCCACCGGCTCCGTCGCCAGTCTCTCCAGCGCGGCAGTGCCGCCATCCGCCACGACTGCGTCGTATCCGCCGACGCGCGCGAGGTCGTAGGCATACTGCTCCGCCATCGGTCGCACATCGTCCACGATGAGCACGCGCGTCATGCCGGTCCGCCTCCCGCCGGGATCTCGACGATGAACCGCGAGCCCGCGCCCGGCTCGGTCTGCACCCGGAGCGTGCCGCTCAGGTCGGCCACCAGGCGCCGCACGACACTGAGACCGAGTCCGGTGCCGCCGGCCTTGGTGGTGAAGAAGTCGTCGAACGCATGATCCAGCTCGTCGCGCGTCATCCCTCGACCGGTATCCGCGACCGTGACGCGAATGGCGCCGCCCGGCGCCGTCTCCGCCGTCGAGACCGTCACCGTTCCACTCGCTCCGTCGAGACTGTCCACCGCGTTCCCCACGAGATTCTCCAGGATGCGCCGGAGCACGACGGTGTCGGCCCGGACCGGCGGAAGCGAGGGCGCGAGTTCCAGGCGCACATCGGCGCCGCGTGTGGCCGCGCCGGCAAGCACCTCGCGGACCGTCGCGTTCACGTCGCACGGCGCCCGGTCCATCGCGGGGGTGAGCCGCGCGTAGTTCCGCGCGAGCGTCTCGAGATACTCCACGCTCGACTCCAGCGTCCCCCGCCGCTCGGCGAAGACCGCGGGAAGCTTTCCGGGCTCGTCCCTCGCAACTTCCGACAGGTGCCGCAGCACGTGCCGGATCGGCGCGAGCCCGTTCTTGATGTCGTGGTTCACCTGCCGCGCCACGTCGCCCACGGTGGCTCGCCGCTCCGCCTCGCGAAGCCGCACGGCGCTGCCACGGAGCCTGGTACTCATCGCGTCGAGCAGGCGGGAGAGCGCGCCGATCTCGTCCGCTCGATCGGTGCCGAACTCCTGATCCAGCCGGTCGAGGTCGAGTGCCGCGGTCTTCTCCGCGAGCGCCGTGAGCGGCCGCCCGATCTGCGCGGCGAGCCACGCCGCGAGCACCAGCCCCAGGAGGAGGGCGACGGCGAACGCCGCGACGAACCAGCGGTCGGTGCGCCGCCTGAGCTCGTCGAGCGGACCGACCGGCTCGGAGATCAGGAGCCGCGCGCTGTCGGTGAGGACGCGCTCGCCCGAGGCGTCGATGTACGGCACCGCGAACCGTCCCAGCAGACGCTCGCGTCCGCCGGATCGGAGCTCGCCGATCGTGTCTCCCGGTGCGACCAGCGCGACGGCGAGGTCGGAATCGCGCGAGAATCGCGCGAGCGTTCGGGGATCCGGCGGGCGCCCGCCGGTGACCGTGAAACGCTCGCCCGCCACCCGGAACGAGTCGAGCCGTGCTACGACCAGCATCGCCCCTTCCGCCGTGCGCGCCCGGAGGAGGACCGGTTGCGCTCCGGCGGCCGCGACCGCTCGCGGCAGGTCGGGCGCCAGTCGATCGAACTCGTTCCGAAAATGCCCCGAGCTGAGGATGCGCCCCGCACTGTCCTGCACCAGCAGCATGCCGAGCCCGCCCATCTGCATGGCGCTGCCGGCGTAATCGAGGAGCCAGGCCCGCTCGGCGTCGTCATGCTGAATTACGGCCAGGCGGAAGCGGTTGCTCTCCTCGAGCTCACGGGCAACGGAGCTCACCACGCGGCCCAGCCGTGCCGATTCCGCGGCGAGGTCCGATTGCACCACGGCGGACAGCGAGCCGAGCCGCCGCTCGTACTGCGCGGTGACCTGCCGCGTCATTTCTCGCCGGACGCCGACCGTCAGCACCGCCAGCGGCAGGAGCATGCCGAGGAGGAATCCGAGGAAGAGCCGGAGACGGAAGCTCACGGCGCGGGCTCGACGATGCGGAAGAGCCCGTCGGCATCGGCCGAGATCCGGACGGCGCCCCGGCGGAGGATGGCCCAGGGGCGCGTCTCGGCCAGCGGGGTGACGGTCCAGCCGGCGGGCCACGGGGTTACGGAGCACGTGGTGGGAGTCAGGCGCGGGAGGGCGACGAGATACCCGGCGTCCATGCCGCGATCCATCGCGCGTCCGAGGGTCGCCGAGTCGGTCGCGGCGATGACGACTCCCGGCGTGCCGGCCACGATCCTGGCGGCGAGGTCGCGGGCGACCGGATCGCCGGCGGGGATGACGAGCCGGGAGCGTCGCTGATTCGTGCCATTGAAGTCGCGCGCCGTACAGAGCGAGCTGTCGGCCCACCAGAAGGGAGCGACAGGGGCCCGCGACTCTCCGCGGACGGCGTCGCGGACGCTGGCGACCGGGATCGCCGATGGAGAGACGAGGACGTAGGTCCGGTCCCACCCGAGCGGCACCGGAAGAAGATCGGCGCGGCTCGCCGCGTAGGCGATGGCGCGCTGGTCGCGCGTCACCACCAGGTCGGCGCCGGCGTCGAGCGGGTCGCGGGCGTCGGCCGCCGCGTGGGCCGCGAAGCGGAGCACCGGCATCGTGCTCCGCCGCGGCACGCCGAGCACCGTGTCGTTCCGCCGGAGGAGATCGTAGGCGCCGCTGTCGCGCGGCGCGCCCTCACAGTCGAGTGCACCGGCCGACGCGGCAAGCTGGCGCGCGATCAGTGGTGCCGGGTCGACGGTCCGGTCGAATGCAATCGCGACGGTGTCGCGTGCGGCAGTGGCCGGCGGACTCGCGCAGCGATCGGCGGCGGCACGTGCAGGCGAGGGCGCCGGCGCGGCCGCACTCGCGCACCCCGCGATGAGAACCGCCCAGGCCGCTCCGGCAGGAATCGAATGGTGCATGGGGATCGCGGAATCTAACTCGGGTGCTGGCGGCAGGCGCCGCCGGGTGGTACCGTATCGCCATGCCTTCCGTCGCCGCGCTGAGCTGGCTCGACTATTCAATCATCCTGATCTACTTCCTGTTCGTCCTTGGAGTCGGCGTCGCCCTCCGCCGCTTCATGCGCACGAGCACCGACTTCTTCCTCTCCGGGCGGTCGGTCCCCGCCTGGATCACCGGGCTGGCCTTCGTCTCCGCCAACCTCGGCGCCCAGGAAGTGATCGGCATGGGCGCCTCGGGCGCGAAGTACGGGATCGCGACCAGCCACTTCTACTGGATCGGCGCGATTCCGGCGATGGTGTTCGTCGGCCTCTTCATGATGCCGTTCTACTACGGCTCCCGCGCCCGGTCGGTCCCCGAGTATCTCAAGCTCCGGTTCGACGAGAAGACCCGCGCGCTCAACGCCGTGTCGTTCGCCGTGATGACGGTGTTCTCCTCCGGCGTCTCGATGTACGCCATGGGCAAGCTGTTCAACCTGCTCCTCGGGTGGAGCTTCGACGGCAGCATGCTGGTGGCCGCCGCGATCGTCCTGGCTTACACCTTCCTCGGCGGGCTCACGAGCGCGATCTACAACGAAGTCCTCCAGTTCTTCCTCATCGTCTTCGGCTTCGTGCCGCTCGTTTTCCTGGGGCTCAGGGACGTCGGCGGGTGGGCGGGCCTGAGCGCCCGCCTCGGCTCGCTCGCGGTCGCGAACGGCTACCCGGCCGGTGCGTACACGCATGCCTGGACCTACATGGGCCACGCGTCGCGGAACCCGGTCGGCGTCGAGTGGTTCGGGCTCGTCATGGGGTTGGGCTTCGTGCTGTCGTTCGGCTACTGGTGCACCGACTTCCTCGTCGTCCAGCGCGCGATGGCCGCCAACTCGATGAGCTCGGCGCGGCGCACGCCGCTGATCGGCGCGGTGCCGAAGATGCTCTTCCCGTTCCTGGTGATCCTGCCGGGAATGATCGCGGTCGTGGCCGGCTCGTCGGCCACCGCCGCCCCGGCGACGGCCGTTCACGCCGAAGCGACGCCGGCCGGGCAGGGGATCGTCCCGGTGAAGCTCGACGCCGCCGGCCGGCCCGAGCGCGACAGCGGTGGCCGCGTCGTCCTCGACTACGATCTCGCCACGCCGGCCATGCTGCTGCACTACTTCCCGACCGGCCTGCTGGGGCTCGGGCTGACCGCGCTGCTCGCGTCGTTCATGTCGGGGATGGCGGGGAATGTGACGGCATTCAACACCGTCTGGACCTACGATCTGTATCAGAGCTACATCCGGCCCGGCGCCTCGGATGCGCACTATCTCTGGATGGGCCGCTTCGCCACGGTGTTCGGCATCGGGCTGTCGCTGGCGGCGGCGTACGTCGCGGCGTCGTACAACAACATCATGGAAGTCCTCCAGCTCGTCTTCGCGTTCGTCAACGCGCCGCTCTTCGCCACCTTCGCCCTCGGGATGTTCTGGCGCCGGGCCACCGGGCACGGCGCCTTCGCCGGCCTCGCGGCCGGCATCGCCGCCGCCGCGATCCATCACGGCATCTCGCTGCCCGCCGGCAGCGCCGCCGGATTCAAGGGTGGCTATCTCGGTACCCTCGTCGTGTACCCGAGCGAGCTGGCGCAGACCTTCTGGACCGCGGTAGCGGCGTGGACCACCTGCTTCGTCGTGACGATCGTGGTGAGTCTGGTCACCCGTCCGCGGCCCGAGGCGGAGCTCCGCGGGCTGGTCTATTCGCTCACGCCGCGGCCGACTCCCGAGGCGCTGCCGCTTCTCGAGCGGCCGGTAGCGCTTGCCGTCATCGTGCTGAGCGGCACGCTGCTCCTCAACCTGGTCTTCTTCTGATGTCGGCTGCGAGCGGGCTGGATATCCGGATTCCGATCGGCGGGCTCTTCACGGTGGTCGGCGCGCTGCTGGCGGGCTACGGGGCCCGTACGGCGGGCGATGCAACCATCTACGCCCGATCGCTGTCCATCAACATGAACCTGTGGTGGGGAAGCGCGATGCTCCTCTTCGGCCTCGTGCTGCTGGGTTTCGCATGGAAACGCGGGACGGGTTGAAGAAATCCTCATCCCGATTTCGTATCTCCTGCATGCCCGCGCCGTATGATGCAGTCACCACTCTGACCCGAGGTCCCCTCATGCGCCCGCTCATCGGCCTGGTCCTGCTCGCCGGTCTCGCCGGATGCGCCGGCAAGTCCCCGCCCGTTCCCGTGCAGGCGAGCGCCGCCGATATCGGTCGCCTGGCCGGCCGGTGGGAGGGCGAGTACAACAGCAACGAGACCGGCCGCGGCGGGAGCATCGTCTTCACGCTCACCGCCGGCCGTGACACCGCCGAAGGCGACGTGCTGATGATTCCGACCGGCAGCAACCGGCCGATCATGCGTGAAGGACTCGGCCGGCCCCCGTACGCCGCGCCCGGGACCGCGCCGTCGGTGCTCTCGATCCGCTTCGTCGAGTTCCGGGACGGCCAGGTGAGCGGTGAGCTCGATCCGTACCGCGCTCCGGACTGCAACTGCATCGTCGCCACCACGTTCATCGGGACGGTCTCAGGAGACGCGATCAAGGGCACCTTCACCATCCGCGGCGGGCAGCGGGACGTGCCGGTCACCGGCGAGTGGGAAGTCCGCCGGAAGCAGTGAGGCTCCGGGTTACGGCCTGAAGAGCTCCGCCCCCGGCGCGGGAGTCCACGGGTGCCGCGGCTCGAAGTGCCGCCAGAGGAGCGCCGAGATCTTCCGGATGAGCGTGTAGCCCTCGTTCGACGGCGCCCAGCTCGAATCGGCGTTCTCCTTCGTGAGCACCGAGAAGACGTAGTCCCCCGACGGAGCGTTCACGAGCACGACCTCGGACCGTGAGTGGTCCACCGCGCCCTGCTTCGACGCCGCCTGCACCCACGGCGGCAGCTGCGACAGTGCCTCCCCGTTCCAGTAGATCCGGGTCAGCGCGCGGTACATCTGCTGGCTCGCCGCCGGGCTCACCGCCTTTTCCTCGCGAATCATCGTCAGCAGCCGCGCGATCTCGCGCGGCGTCGTCTGGCCCCATCCATAGATCGCACGGTTCGGCTCGCGCCCCGGCGTGCGCGAGTTGACGCGGGTCGAGTCGAATCCGTTGGCCGCGAGCCAGGCATTCACCGCGGTGCCGGTTCCGGCCAGCTTCTGAAGCCAGAGCGCCGCGGTGTTGTCGCTCATGGTGATCATGAGCATGATGACGCGGCCGAGCTCGATCCGCGCGCTGTCCCGCGCCATGCCGAGGATGTCGTCGCCGGGGTAGAGCAGGGAGTCGCGGTAGGTGAGGGTGTCGGAGAAATGGAGCTCGCCCCGCTGCATGGCGGCGTAGGTGGCGGCCAGGATCGGTACCTTGATCATGCTGGCCGTCGGGAAGACGCTGTCGGCGTCGATCGCGGCGGTGCGACTGGTGCGGAGATTCCTGACGTAGACGCCGATCCTGCCGTGGAAGCCCGCCACCGCCGCTTCCAGCTCTCGCTGGAGGACCCGGTCCGGCTTCCCGGCCGATTGCGCCGCGAGCGCCGCCGGGGCCGTTGCCGCCAGGAAACAGACGAGCGCGAACCGCGTCGGGCGGCGAGACGTACTCACTCCTCCTCCAGTCTGGTGAACCAGCCGTGCAGCCCTTCGAAGACCGGCTCGCTGGCCGCGAGGAAGGCGGCGGGATCGGGGTGGGTGGCGCGAAGCCCGTTGATGACGGCGTCGAGACCCGGCGCCTCCGCGGTCGGATACATCCCGTCGTCGAGCTCGGCGTCATGCACCAGGGCGGCCATCTCCTCCAGCGCGGGGTCGTCGAGGCCGAACTTCAGCATGATGCTCTCGAAGGCGCAGCGGTCGTCCCGGCGGCCCAGCTCCACCGCCGGCATGTCGAACGGCTTGCCGTCGAGCGCCAGCACCTGGTCGAGATCCTCGGCGAAGGCGAACGTCGCCTCCGGATCCACGAAGCGGCGGAGCAGCCACGCACTGGCGGCGGCGTCGACATGGGGGTGCGGGCCGGTGACCCAGAGCATCGAACCTCCGGTGTAGGGGCAGGGGAAGTATGCCGCCGGCCAAGCGATCCGGCCAAGCCCGCCGTATCTTTCGGCATCCATCACCCGAGGCAGGCATGACGGCCCGTTCCTCCCGTGCGGGGTTCACCTTCCCCGAGCTGCTCAACATGCTGGTGATCGGCGCGATCCTGGCCCTCATCATCTACGGCCTGCGACACGGCCGCCGCGGTCCGGCGCCCGATCCCGCGATCGCCCCGATGCGCTCCGCGCTGATGGACCTGCGCGACGCCGAGGCGCGCTATCACGGCCAGACCCGGCAATTCACGACGCACCTCGACAGCCTGAACGTGGCGGCGTCGGCGGGGATCACGCGCGAGATCGATCGGGCCGACAGCGTGAGCTGGCACGCTACCGCCCGCAAGGAAGGCTCGTCGCTCCTCTGCGAGCTGACCGTCGGCACGCCCGGCGTCGCCGACACCGTGGTCTGTCGCCTCGGCGCGCCCTGAGCGCGCGCCATCGTCCGCCGAAACTCCCGGGGGCCCTTCCCTCGTAACGGAGGAAGGGCCCGTCGTTCCGGCCGCATGTTCTCCCTTGCAGAAGATCCTCGATGCTGCTTGCCCTGCTCCTGCTGATTCAGGCCGGCGCCTCCGACAGCTCGCGCGTCTATGCCGGCCGTGACGGGCGGCTCGATGTCCGGATTCCGCGCATCGAGGCCGACGTCACGATCGACGGGCAGCTCGACGAGCCCGCCTGGCAGAACGCCGCCCTCCTCACCGGCTTCTCCCAGTACGCGCCGAATGACGGCGTCCCCGCGGCCGACAGCACCGAGGTGCTCGTCTGGTATTCGCCGACGGCGATTCACTTCGGCATCAGGGCGTTCGAGCGCCACGGCGCGCCGACCGCGACCCTGGCCGACCGCGACCGGATGTTCGCCAACGACAACGTGCAGATCCTGCTCGGCACCTTCCACGATGGGCGCCAGGCGCTGATGTTCGCCGTCAATCCCCTCGGCGTGCAGGGCGACGGGTCGGTGGTCGAGGGAAGCAACACCGGCGCGGGGGGCTTCATCGGCGGCGCGGTCGTGGGACGGGAGCAGGCCGACCTCAGCCCGGACTTCGTCTTTCAGTCGAAGGGCGAGGTGACCCCGTGGGGATACCAGGTCGAGGTCCGGATTCCGTTCAAGAGCCTCCGCTACCAGCCGGCGCGCGAGCAGAACTGGAACCTCAACATCGTGCGGCAGGTGAAGCACTCCGGGTTCGAGGACTCCTGGACGCCGGCCCGCCGCGCGAGCGCGACCTTCATCGGCCAGTCCGGCACCCTCAGCGGGCTCACCGATCTCCGGCGCGGGCTGGTGATGGACATCAACCCCGAGGCCACCGGCAAGGTGACCGGCGCGCCCGGCGCGCTGGGATACGAGCACGACTTCGGAAACCCCCAGTTCGGCGGGAACGTGCGCTGGGGCATCACCAACAACCTGACGCTGAACGGCACCGTCAAGCCGGACTTCTCGCAGGTCGAGTCCGACGCCGGCCAGCTCGCATTCGATCCCCGCCAGGCGCTCTTCTTCGCCGAGAAGCGGCCGTTCTTCCTGGAAGGGAGCGAGCTGTTCCAGGTTCCCAACAACCTGGTCTACACCCGCCGCATCGTGCAGCCGGTGGCGGCGGTGAAGCTGGCCGGCAAGGCGTTCGGCACCAACATCGGCCTGCTCTCCGCGGTCGATGAACAGTTCGCCTCGGCCACCGGCAGCAATCCGGTCTTCAACATTCTGCGCGTCCAGCGCGACGTCGGGGCGCGCTCGCGGATCGGGCTGGCGTACACCGACCGGGTGGACGGCTCCAACTACAACCGCGTCGCCGACGTGGATGGACGGATCGTCTTCGGCGGGATCTACAACGTCAACTTCCAGGTCGCGGCGAGCCGCACCCGGATCGGCGGTGAGACGAGCACCGCGCCGCTCTGGCTCGCTCAGTTCGGCCGGCGCGGCCGTACCATCGGCTTCACCGGGTCGTTCGCGGGGATCGCGGACGATTTCCGCGCGAGCAGCGGATTCATCCAGCGCGCCGGAATCGTCCACGCGTACGTGGACCCGAGCTACACGGTGTACGGCGGGCGCGGCGCGTTCATCGAGCGCTTCACCGGTGACATCGTGGTGGACGGCATCTGGCAGTATCAGAACTTCGTGCATGGGCGCCACGTGCAGGACAAGAAGCTGCACTTCAACGCCAACCTCGCGCTCCGGGGCGGCTGGAGCCTCGGCGGCGGCTACTTCGTGGAGTCGTTCGGGTACGACTCCCTGCTCTTCGCCAACTATCGGCTCGAGGTGCCGCGCGCCGGCGGCGGGCTCGACACCATCCCGTTCACCGGCCAGCCGACGATTCCGAACTCGGAGTTCATCGTCCAGGTCAATACGCCGACCTGGAAGCACTTCAACGGCAACGCGTTCTTCCTGTACGGCCACGACGAGAACTTCTTCGAGTGGGCCTCGGCCAACCTGATCTATTCGGGGCTGGGGCTGAGCTACCGGCCGACCGACCGGCTGCGGGCGGACTTCTCGTACAACTGGCAGCAGGTGAACCGCCGCACCGACGGCTCCCTGGTGAACGTGGGGCGGATTCCGCGGCTCAAGCTCGAGTACCAGCTCGCCCGGCCGCTCTTCGTGCGGTTGGTGGGCCAGTACATCCAGCAGAAGACCGATTCACTGCGGGATGATTCCCGGACCGGCGCGCCGATCCTTATCGTGGGGCCGAACGGCCTCGAGCGCAGCGCGGCCCGGAGCGACAACCGCTTCCACGCCGACGTGCTGGTGAGCTATCAGCCGACGCCGGGTACGGTGCTCTTCCTGGGCTACGGGAGCGACATGACCGATACCGGGGCGTTTCGCTTCTCCAACCTCACGCGCACCGGCGACAGCTTCTTCGCCAAGATCAGCTACCTCTTCCGTCTCTAGCCCGCCGGGCCGGCACCACGCCGGTCCCGGGCGTCCAGGTGCCCCGCCAGCCGGAGCGACGAGTCGGGCCGGCGGCGATCCCAGAACACCGCCAGGTTGACACCGTCCCCCACGGCCGAGGGATACCGCACCGCCTCGTAGCCGTCGTCGCGGATCGCGCGTCCCGCCCGCTGGCAGGGGCCGTGGTCGCCGCCGCAGACTTCATCTCTGCTCAGACCATACTTCCGGAGCGCCTCCGGCCGGTGGAGATCGAGCACCGCCGAGAGCTGCGCATCCAGCTCCAGGATCACCTCCGGGGCGTCGCTCTCGTGTACCGGCGTTCCGGCGTCGAGCGAGAGGTAGAGCGCGCCGAACGTCCCCGGCGGATTGAACCGGCCGCCGGTCTCGAGTGTGTGGGCGAGCGCGTGGTCGAGATAGGCCGGGAGGTCGGCCGGCGTCCTGGGGGCGTTGGCCTCGATCGTGGCGTGGTACGTCGTGCCGGCGAAGGAGGCAGGCGCGATATCCGTCATGGCGGGACGATACACGGCACCCGCCCGCGTCGCCATATTGAGGCACGGCCGCGCCGCGGTCGCCACATTCATCATGTGCCAGACATCCAGTTTGCTACTGTGAGCCCATATCGTGAAGCGAATGTCGTGGTTGCCGGCCTATGAGATCGCGGTCGATCTCGGTACGGCCAATACGCTGGTGCTGGTGAAGGGCGAAGGGGTGGTGCTGAACGAGCCGTCGGTCGCCGCGGTCGAGACGCTGACCGGCGCCGTCAAGTCGATCGGCCTGGAAGCGAAACGGATGCTGGGCCGCACGCCCGACGGCATCCTCGCGGTGCGGCCTCTCAAGGACGGCGTGATCGCCAACTTCGGCGTTGCCGAGAAGATGCTGCGGCACTTTCTCCGCACCGTCATCACCCGGCATTTCCTGCGCGTCAAGCCGCGGCTCATCGTGAGCGTGCCGTCCTGCATCACCGAGGTGGAGCGGCGGGCCGTCCGCGACTCGGCCCGGAGCGCCGGGGTGAAGGACGTGCGCATGGTGGCCGAGCCGATGGCGGCGGCGATCGGGGTCGGGCTCCCGGTCGACGCCGCGACCGGCAGCATGGTCATCGACATCGGTGGCGGCACCACCGAGATCGCCGTGATCGCGCTCTCCGGAATCGTCGCTGACGCCTCGATCCGGGTGGCGGGCGACGAGCTCGACCGCTCGATCCTGCACTTCATGCGGAAGAACTACAACATGCTCATCGGCGAGCCCACCGCCGAGAGCGTGAAGATCCGCCTCGGCTCCGCGATTCCGCTGGAGGAGGAGCTGAGCATGGCCGTGAAGGGGCGGGACCTCGTCTCCGGACTCCCGCGGACCGTGACGGTACGCTCGGAGGAGGTGCGTGAGGCGATCCAGGAGCCGATTCTCCGGATCGTGAACGCCGTCCGCCGCGCGCTCGAGATCACCCCGCCCGAGCTGTCGTCGGATCTGGTGGACCGTGGCGTACTCCTCACCGGCGGCGGTGCGCTGGTCCGCGGGCTCGATCTCCTGATCGCGCACGAGGTCGGGCTGCCGGTGCGCATCGCCGACGATCCGCTCACCTGCGTCGTCCGCGGTACCGGGCAGATCCTCGATCAGCCGGAGCGGTTCGCGGACGTACTGACTCTCTGACCGGCGCACGCCGAGGCACTCACATGGCCGACACCGCCGCACCCGCCGTTACGCCGATCGCGGAGCGCGGGTACGCCCATCCCGAGGTGCTCGTCTCCACCGACTGGGTCGCCGGGCATCTCGACGACCCGGCCGTCCGCCTGATGGAATCCGACGAGGACCTCCTGCTGTACGAGGTCGGCCACATCCCGGGCGCGGTCAAGATCGACTGGGTCACCGAGCTGAACGATCCGCTCGTACGCGACTACCTGAGCCGCGAGCGCCTCCAGGCGCTGCTGCGCGAGAAGGGGATCAGCGACGACACCACGATCGTCCTCTACGGCGACAAGAACAACTGGTGGGCGACGTACGCCTTCTGGGTCTTCCGTCTGTTCGGCCTCGAGCGCCTCCGGATCATGGACGGCGGCCGCGCGCTCTGGGAGGAGCAGGGCCGGCCGCTTACCACCGCGGTGCCCCGCCACGCGCCGGGCAACATCACCGTGGGCGATCGCGACGATCACCGCCTCCGCGCCTTCCGCGACGAAGTGCTCGGCCACGTGCGGCAGCGGGGGGCGCTGGTGGACGTCAGGAGTCCCGAGGAGTTCCGCGGCGAGCGGCTGCACATGCCCGAATACCCGAGCGAAGGCGCACTCCGGGGCGGTCACATTCCGGGGGCGCGCAGCATCCCCTGGGGCCGGGCGGTGGATCCTGCGACCCACACTTTTCGCCCCGCCGCCGAGCTCCGGGAAATCTACGAGCGGGAGCACGGCCTCCGTTCGGGCGACGAGACAATCGTCTACTGCCGGATCGGCGAGCGGTCGTCCCACAGCTGGTTCGCTCTGACCTACCTGCTCGGCTATCCCGGGGTGCGGAACTACGACGGGTCGTGGACCGAGTGGGGGAACGCCGTCGGACTGCCGATCGAGCGGCCCTGACGGCGGCGGTCCGCGCCATGGCGCGGGCCACACAGTCATTGCGAGGCGCGCAGCGCCGCGGCAATCTGGTCGCTCCGCCCACCCTGTTGCTACGTCGCTTCGCTCCTCGCAATGACGTTCACGGGCCCGTCGACTCGCCGATCGCCCGCACCTCCCGCCGCCCCGTCGCCCAGACGAGCCCGACCCCGATCGCGACCCACGCCAGCTCCCGCACCCGCGTCACCACCGACGCCGCGACGCCGAGCTCGGGCGCCAGTCCCACCAGGTGATAGATGAAGTAGAGCGCCGCCTCCTTCGACCCCAGCTCGAACGGCACGAAGAACGACGCGTTGATCGCGAGCGCGAGCAGTCCGCCGATCAGATATGCCTGCGCGAATCCCACCGCCACGCCGGCGCCCCGGCAGATCAGCCAGAACTCGCCTACCGAGATGACGCGTCCCGTGAAATCCAGCAGCAATGCCGCCACGAAGCGACCGGGCGCCCGCCGGTGGAACTCCATGATCTGCTGATCCACCTCGTCGAGTGCTCCTCGCCGGCTCTCGATGGCGGGCGCGAACCGCTTGAGCAGCGGCAGGACGCTGAGCACCGCCAGCAGGCGGCCCAGGACGCCACCGCTGTGCCCGATCAGCACCAGGCTCGCGAGTCCCGCCACTACCGCCATGACGGCCACGAGGCCGGCCGTCAGGAGCGGCCCGTGCGGCACCACGATCAGCGCGACCACCAGCGCGCTGAACCAGAGCAGGAGCGAGCTCAGCGCATGCAGCATCGTGTAGAGAACGACGGAGCCGACCGCTCGGCGGCGGCCCAGCCAGGCCGCTGCGGCCGCGACGCGGAACGGCTCGCCTCCGGCCTGGACGAACGGCGTGATGAAGTTGAGGGCGAGCGTCGAGACGGTGATCGCGCAGGTGCGGAGGAACGGCGGGCTCACCGGCTCGGCCGCCATGATCGTCTGCCACGAGGCGGCGTAGAAGAGCTGGACGACGCCATAGAGCAGCACGATCGGGACGACCAGCCAGCCGACCGCCCCGATGGTGGCCAGGATGGTGTGCACACCGGCGTGCGCCACCATCAGCGCGAATGCCCCGCCGCCGACCAGGAAGAGGAGGGCGCGAAGCCTGGGTGTCATGCGGCGGGCGTGCTCCCTGTCACCGGATGCGCGGGTGCGCGAGGAAGAACGCCGCGATCGTCCGCGTGGCGCTCATGTCGCGGGTGGTCCGCCCGAGAACGGGAATGTGCATCGGCGCCGCACCGGGCCAGCTGTGGCCGCCTCCGCCCACGGCGTAGAGCGCCACCGCCGTGCCGGATGCGCACCCGGTCCAGCTCCAGCGGCGGATCCGCGTGCCGTCGGCCGGCGCGCGATCGGGCCGGAGGACCGACGACGGCGACGGATCGCAGCCGTCCACGGCCGCCCAGTGCGCGGCACTCGCCGTCGCCGACAGGAGCTCGCCGCCGCCCTCGAAGGGAACGAGACGGTCGGCGGTGCCGTTGAAGCCGATGAACGACACCGGTGGCCCGCCGGTGCAGCGCGCCGTGGCCGACGCCGGAAGCCCGCCCGCCACCGCCGCGATCGCGGCGAAGGTGCCGGGCAGCTCGCAGGCGAGCCGGTGGGTGAACATCGCGCCGTTGGAGATCCCGGCGGCGTACACCCGGTCGGGGTCGGTGCCAAGCTCGCCCGCGAGCGTGTCGAGCATCGCCCGGACGAAGGCGACGTCATCCGGGCCGTCGACCGCCCGGCTGTCGTTCCATCCGCCATCGATTCCGTCGGGGTAGACCGCCACGAAGCCGCGCCGGTCCGCTTCGGCGCTGAACCCGGTGCCGGCGGCCATGCGGCGGCCGCTGCCGCCGGCGCCGTGCAGCACGACCACGAGCGGGAGCCGCCCGCGGCGCGCGGGGCGGGGGATGTGCAGGACGAAGTGCCGGTCGACGCCGCCGACACGGAGCGTGCGGCTGTGGTCGCCGGGAGACGGGACGGCAAGCGCGCGGACCAGCGCGAGGAGAAGCAGGGGCGAAAGCATGCCCTTATCTTAACGGCATGTCGCTCGCCGATCTCCGCCGTGACTACGCGCGCGCCCGCCTGGACGAGCGCGATGTCGGCCCCGATCCGATCGCCGAAGTCTCGCGCTGGATCGACGAGGCGATCGCCTCGAAAGCGCTCGAGCCGACCGCCATGACCCTCGCCACCGCGACCCCCGACGGCGCGCCGTCGGCGCGGGTGGTCCTGCTCAAGGGGCTCGATGCGCGGGGATTCGTCTTCTACACCCACTACGACAGCCGGAAGGGCGCCGAGCTCGAGGCCAATCCCCGCGCGGCGATCGTGCTCTACTGGCCCGAGCTGGAACGGCAGATCCGCGCGACCGGGACGGTGGAGCGGGTGACGCCGGAGGAGACCGCCGCCTACTTCGGCTCACGGCCGAGGGAGAGCCGGATCGGCGCCTGGGCATCGCACCAGAGCTCGGTGCTTCCCGACCGCGCCGCTCTCGACCGCGAGATCGCCGCGGCCACCGCGCGCTTCGCCGAGGGCGACGTGCCGGTCCCGCCGGGATGGGGCGGCTACCGTCTCCTGCCCGATGCGATCGAGCTCTGGCAGGGCCGGCCCAGCCGCCTGCACGACCGCATCGCCTGGCGGCGTGACGGCGATCGCTGGATCATCGAGCGTCTCGCGCCCTAGCTCCAGCTGAGCGCGTAGCGGCAGACCTGACCGCCGCGCGCGCGGCATTCCTCCTCCACGATCCGTACGTTCGTGGCGCCGCACATCTCGAGTCCCTTCCGGTACCACCCGATCACGGTGAGGCAGTCGGGCGAGCTGAACGTTTCCGCGTCGTGTGTCGTGATCACGGCGGAGCGTTCCCCGGTCT
>JBLMWC010000159.1:0-2903 GCA_050257015.1 Bacillota bacterium
CCGTGGAGGTGCATCGGATGGTTCCGCACGGTCGCGTTGATCACGCGCCACCGCACCGAATCGCCCACCGTCATCAGCATCCGCTCGTCGTAGGGCCAGGAGCGGCCGTTGATGGCCAGGGCATTCCGGTAGGTCGACGAGTCCACCGTCTGACCCCAGATGTTGAGCATCAGGATCCGGTCCGGGGGCGAGCCGCCCGGCGGATCCACGATGAACGCGCCCGACACCTGGTCGCGCTCGTCGCCGTCGGCAAAATCGCGCTTGCCGATCATCGCGACATACAGGTAGGTGCCCGGCGTTCCGGCGGCGAAGCGCACGGTGCGCGACTCGCCGGGGCGGAGGACGAGGCTGTCGTCGGTCAGGGCGGGGCGGGTCTGGAGCCCGTGCAGCGAGATGGTGGAATCGGTGAGGGTGTTCCTTACTGTTGCCACGATCGTCGTTCCGGTCCGGACCCGGATCAGCGGCCCGGGCACCTGCGGGGCCTTCCCCGCCTCGCCGAAGGCCGCGACCTCGATGGCGGGGCCGTCATCCGCTTCGGGACGCCAGACCGCCATGCCGACGTCGAGCCGGATGGTCAGGGTATTCCCCCGAAGCGATCCAGCCGGATGGCGGTTGTCGTTCGCAGCGACGGCAGCGAGCGCGGGATGCGCGTCCCGCCGCGGTCCGGCATGCCCCCCGCCGATCACCAGGATCGGAACGACCAGCGCGACGGTGCGAACGACGGTCATGCGGCCTCCTTCCGGAAAGCACGTCCCACGATGATCGTGATGTTGTCGCTGCCCCCGCCGTCGAGCGCGTCCTGGAGGAGGGCTTCGGCCGCCTGCCGCGCCGACGTCATAGTCCGGAGCCGGTCCCGGATCCGGTCATCGGTGACATGGCGCGTGAGGCCGTCGCTGCAGAGCATCCAGACGGTGTCCCAGTCGTTCCGCAGGTGCGTGACGACGGGCATCGTCTGGCTGCCGCCGATCGAGCTGGAGAGGACGTTGGACCAGCGGGTGGCCGCGGCCTGCGCCGCCGGCAGCAGTCCCTGATCCACCATCTCCTGCGCCATCGTCTGGTCGCGCGAGATCTGGGTCAGCACGTCGCCGCGGAGCATGTAGCAGCGGCTGTCGCCGACCTGGAGGAGATAGACGTCGGGCCAGACGCCGATCCAGAGCGTCAGTGTCGTCGCCATGCCGCGCCGCTCCGGGTCGGCTTTGGCCCGCTCCGCGACGGTGGTGTGTGACTGGAGCGCTGCATCGGCGAGCGCTGCCGTGAACTCCTTCTCGTCGGTGGTCACGGCGGCGTAATAGCAGCGGGTGCACTGGGCAACGTAGTCGGTGATCGACTCCACGGCGAGCCGGCTCGCCTCCTCGCCCATCGGGCCGCCGCCGACGCCGTCCGCCACCATGGCGAGAAACGCGAGTCGTTCGGGGGAGCCGCCGAGGCCGGAGACGTCGGGCAGACTGGTGCTGACCGGGATCAGGTCGCGCTTGAGCGAGCAGATCAGAAAGTGATCCTGGTTGACCTTCCGCACCTTGCCGGTATGGGTCAGGCCATAGACGTCGATCTCGTCGTCGCGGGGCTTGCGGGACGCGACGTCCCCTGCGGCCGATGACGTCATGAGCCCCTGCTGGGTATCGGGCATCAGCTCACCACTTCCGGTTGTCGGTCGAACTCGAGCAGAACCACGGAGCAGATGGGATCAGGCGCGGCGGCCGGGAGCGTGATGGTGATTCCCCGCTGATCGCGTGCGGTCGCGAGGGCGCGCCCGGGGTCGGCCAGGAGCGACGCGCGACGGACCGGGGTCCGGAGTCCCGGCACGCTCAGCGCGCCCGCCGGCCAGTCGGTCACGAAGAGATGGAGCCGGTTCGGCTTCGACGTCGCGCGGAACGGCGATCTGGCAAAGGGCGATGCGGTGGTGCCGTGGATCGCCGCGCCGTTCACCTTCATCCAGCGCGCCAATCCGCGGAGCCGATCGACGCTCTCGGGCGGGAAGGTGCCGTCGGCGCGCGGGCCGACGTTGAGCAGGAGGTTGCCGCCCTTCGACGCAGTCTCCACCAGCATCCCGATCAGCTCGGCGACCGACTTGAAATCGTGGTCGTGGCTGTTGTAGCCCCAGTTGTGGTTCATGGTGACGCACGATTCCCAGTCCACGCCGGGGAGGCCGGTCGCGGGAATCTCCTGCTCCGGCGTGCGGAAGTCGCCGAGCGGCCGCTTGATCGGTACCGGCGACCAGCCCTCGACGCGGTTGTTCACGATCACCTGCGGCTGCAGCGCGCGGCAGCGGGCCAGGAGCGCCTGGCCCATCTCGTGGGTCCAGCTCTCCTCCCACTGCCCGTCGAACCACATGACGCCGATGTCTCCGTAATTGGCAAGGAGCTCGGTGACCTGGCCCTGGAGGTAGTCGCGGTAGCGGGCATAGCGGGCGCCGTCGGTCGGGCGGCTCTCCTCCTCCCACGCCCGGCGCGGCAGGTAGTCGGGGTGGTGCCAGTCCATGATGGAGTGGTACCAGCAGGGCGTGAGGCCGTGGCGCCGGCAGGCGGCGGCCATCTCGCGCATCACATCGCGCCGGAACGGCGTGGAGCGGATGCAGAAGTCGGTGAGCTTCGAGTCGAAGAGGGCGAACCCGTCGTGATGCTTGGTGGTGATGGTGACGTAGCCCATCCCCGCGTCCTTCGCGAGCGAGACCCATGCGTCGGGGTCGAAGCCCGTCGGATTGAAGCGCGCGACCAGGCGGTCGTACTCGGCGAGGGGAATGTGGGCGTTGTTGCGGATCCACTCGGCGTAGTCGGTGCGGCCGCCCCACTCGCCGCCGAGGACCGAATAGAGTCCCCAGTGGATGAACATCCCGAAGCGCGCCTCGCGCCACCAGGCCATGCGGTCGCCGCGGGGCGTCGCGGCCGGCAGCGGCCAGCCGAGCA
>JBLMWC010000160.1:0-15595 GCA_050257015.1 Bacillota bacterium
AACCCGTCGAAGCCAGTCGCCCCCGGGTCCCCAAAGATACCCCCCGTGGGCTCCCCGATCAACCGGCCGGCGAGCGGCCCGCCGTCTCCACGCGGTTCCGGCCGCTGTTCTTGGCCACGTAGAGGGCGGCATCGGCCTGCGCCGGCAGGTTCTCCAGCCGGCGGCTCGTCCCGGGGCACGCGGAGACGCCGAAGGAGGCGCTCAGGCTGCGGGACCGCCCCTGCCAGTCCCACGCCGTAGTGCTCAGCTTGACCCGCAGGCGTTCGGCGATCCGGAGGCCCGCGTCGAGGGTCGCACCCGGAAGCCAGACCGCGAACTCCTCGCCCCCGATCCGGGCCCCCACGTCGGCACTCCGGATCTGCTCCCGGATGAGCCGGGCGAAGTGGACCAGGGCGGCATCACCCGCCGGGTGGCCCAGCGCGTCGTTGAGCGCCTTGAAATGGTCGAAATCGGCATAGATGAGCGCGCCTTCGGTGACGTCCTGCCGCGCCAGAGCCGCCTCCAGTGCCCGCCGATTGCCCAGTCCGGTGAGCGGGTCGGTACGGGCCAGCTCCGAGTGCTGGTGGGCCTTCAGCGCGCGCCGGATGCGAGGCGCTGCGTTGGCGATCGCCTCGGCGATCTCGGCAAATGCGCTGCCGACGGGCTCCCGGCCGTCCGGCAGCCAGAGCGCCACCGCACCCACGACGAGCCGCCGATCGAGGAGCGGCAGCACCAGCACCGCCTGCTTGCGCTGGCGCCGATCGGCGACGGCCCCACCCATGAACTCCGCGTCCGAGATGCTGCGCTCCGCCTCCCCGCGAGCCACGCGGGCGAGCACGCTGTCAGCGGCGGCGTAGCTGTCCAGGAGCCGCCGGTCGGCCCGGCCCGAGGCCCCAACCACCTTCACCGGCCGGGTCCCGGCCTCGCCGTCGCCCTCGACGACGGCGACCACGACCTCGGCGCCGGTGATCCGCTCGAGATGGTAGGCCAGCCGGAGACCGATGCTGCCGACCGTCTCCTCCGAGGCTTCGTCGGACTGCGCCTGCGCGAGCGCCACGATCTGCGGGCGCCGCTGGACGCCTTCCAGCAGCCGCGCCAGGTCATCCTCCGCCTGCGGGAGCGCGCCATGCCCATCGGGCAGGAGCATGGCGACCGCCACGCCCCCGCCGCCACGAAAGACGAGCGTTCCCCCCTCCATCCGCTCGGCGCCGGCCTGCTCCTGGTCCCGCGCCCGCTCGAGGCGGCGGTCCACCGCCGTGATCTGGGCGACGCTCAGCCGCTCGGCATTGACCACGCGCTCGTTGCTCGGACCGTCCTCGCCTTCGCGCAGCTCGCTGACCCAGACACCGAGCGCGTCGTGGGCCCGCTGCAGCCAGCGGAGCGCGGGATCGGGGAGAAGGTGCGGGCCAACGCCGGCGCTTCCCCCGGCACGCCCCGAGTGCGCCGTACCGCGGCGTCCGAGCAGCCACCCCACGACGACCCCTCCGGCCGCCGCCGCAAGCGCGCCGATCACGGGCGCAGCCATCCCCGCCGCCGGAACCAGACGTAGATCGCGAGTGAGATCAGCGCCATGAAGACGAGCACCGCGGGGTATCCCCATCGCTCCCGCAGCTCCGGCATGTACTGGAAGTTCATGCCGTAGACCCCGACGATGAACGTCAGCGGCATGAAGAACACGGAGAACAGCGTCAGCACCCGGACGATCTGATTGGTCCGGTGCGCGGCGAGGCCCAGCTGAAGGTGCAGGAGATTGTTGGCATCCTCCAGCAGCTCGTCGGCGTAGAGATGCATGTTCTCGACGTTCTCGCGCAGGTCCTGGTACAGCGGGGCCGACGGCTCCGACGCGGGCACCAGCTTGACCACCGCGCTGAGCGTATGCCACAGCAGCCGCTTGAAGATGTTGATGCGGTGCTTGCAGTCGTGGATGTCGCGGAGCAGCGCGACGACATCGGCACTGCCGAAGAGCGTCTCCTCCTGCCGGTCGAGGGTCGTCTCCGCGGCCTCGAGCGGTACCTCGAAGGTTTCCACGGCGCCGTTCAGGATGTCGATGAGGATGCGCGCCGCGAGCCCCTGCCCGTTCTTCCCGTAGTCGCCGGCTGCGGCGCGGGTCCGGTACTCCTCCCGGATGCCGTCGAGATACGGCTGGTCGCGGCGATGCACGGTGATGAGGAAGCCGGGGCCGCAGAAAATCGCGACTTTCCGGGTGAGATCCTGGAGCGTCGATCCGTCGGGGGCGGCCCGCTCGTCCCAGGCGCGGACGATCATGAAGGTCGTGTCGGCGACCTTCTCGTATTTGGGAAGATGATCCGGCTGGAGACTGTCCTCGACCAGCGTCGGGAAGAGACCGTACTGCTCGGCCACCTCGCGCAGCTCCTCGTGGCTCGGCGCCACCAGATCGAGCCACTCGAGCCTCGGCTCGGCGATGTCGAGAACCAGCCGCCGGGTCATCGAGCGGACGCGCCTGCCGGGCAGCGCGTCACGCCACCCGGGCGATGGGGTCGAGGTAGTCCAGGAAGATCGCCTGCGCCTCGGCCATCGACTCCACCTGGAACAGGCGCTGGCGCAGCTCGCTCGCGCCATGCAGCCCGCGGGTGTACCAGCCGAGATGCTTGCGGAACTCGATCACCGTCTTGCGCGTGTCACCCTGGAGGCGCAGCGCGAGCCGCGCATGCTCGAGCGCGACGCGGAACCGTTCCTCCGCATCCGGGATCCCCGACGCCGATCCGCCCGCGAGGAGCGCCTGCGCGTCCCGGAAGAGCCACGGATTGCCGAACGCGCCGCGGCCGATCATCGCTCCGGCGCAACCGGTGTGGTCGCGGAGACGGACCACGTCGGCCGCCGTCTCGATGTCGCCGTTGCCGATCACCGGGATCTCCAGCGCTTCGACGACCCGCGCGATCTCGTCCCAGTTCGCCTTGCCCGAGAACATCTGCGTCCGTGTGCGCGCGTGCAGCGTGAAGGCCCTGGCGCCGGCGTCCTGCATCCGGAGCGCGATGGCGACAGGATCGCGGGACTCGTCGTTCCAGCCGCTCCGGGTCTTCACCGTGACGGGGAGATGCGTCGCACCGATGACCGCGCGAATGATCCGCTCGACCAGATCCATGTCCCGCAGGCAGCCCGATCCGCCGTTCCGCTGGACGACCTTCTTCACCGGGCAGCCGAAGTTGATGTCGATGAACTCCGGCTCGTAGTGCTCGGTGATCAGCGCCGCCGCCTCCGCCATCGCGTTCGGATCGGCGCCGTAGATCTGGATTCCGATCGGCCGCTCGCACTCCTCGAACTCCGCCCCTTCGAGCGTCGTGCGGATCCGCCGCCGGATCGCCTCGGAGGAGAGGAACTCGGAGATGACGACATCGGCCCCCATTCCGCGGCAGATCTGGCGGAACGGCGCCTCCGACACCCCGGCCATCGGGGCCAGGATGAGGGGGAAGTCGTGGGCGGATGGATAGGGCAACCTCATGCGAACAAAATACTTGCCGGTCACATCCCGGGCAATGGAGCGGTTTGACACCGGGCGCGGAGTGCATGTACGTTGCGCCATGCTGACGTCACTCTTCGCTCCCGACGCGGTCCGGCTCGATCTGGCCGGCACCACCCAGGATGAGGTCCTTGCCGAACTGGTGGCCCTCCTCGCGCTCGACCCGCCCGACGCGCTCATGCTGCAGCGGCTGCTCAAGCGACGGGAGTCGCTCGGCTCGACCGGCGTCGGCCGCGGCGTGGCGATACCCCACACCCGCTGTGCGCTGGTGGACGGGCTCCGTCTCGCGTTCGGCCGGCTCCCCGCGGGAATCGCCTGGTCGGCAATCGACAACCGACCGGTCCATTTCTTCTTCCTCATCGTCGCGCCGCCGCTCGAGATCTCGAACGAGTATCTCCCCGTCCTCGGCCGGATTGCCCAGTTCGTGAAGGAGCCCGACGTGCCAGAACGGCTCGCCGGGCTCCAGACGCACGAGGATTTCTTCGAGCTGCTGCGCAGCAAGGGCCTCTAGCTCACTCCCACTCGATCGTCGCGGGCGGCTTCGAGCTCACGTCGTAGACGACGCGATTCACGCCGTCCACCTCGTTCGCGATGCGGTTCGAGATCCGCGCCAGCACGTCGGCCGGGAAGGCGAACCAGTCCGCCGTCATCCCGTCCCGGCTCGTCACCGCCCGCAGCGCAACCACCTGGTCGTAGCTCCGCTCGTCCCCCTGCACCCCCACCGACCGGATCGGCAGCAGCACGGCGAACGCCTGCCAGATATCGTCGTACAGGCCGGCGGCCCGGATCTCCTCGATGTAGATGTGGTCGGCCCGGCGCAGCACGTCCAGGTGTTGCTCGGTGACCTCGCCCAGGATGCGGATCGCGAGGCCGGGCCCGGGGAATGGATGCCGGCCGACCATCTCCTCCGGCAGCCCCAGCTCGCGCCCGACCTGGCGTACCTCGTCCTTGAACAGCTCGCGCAGCGGCTCGATCAGCTTGAACGGCAGCCGCTCGGGAAGTCCGCCGACGTTGTGGTGCGTCTTGATCGTGACCGACGGACCGCCCGTGGGCGATACCGACTCGATCACGTCGGGATACAGCGTCCCCTGCACGAGGAAGCCGATGTCGTCGCCGACCGACCGGGCCTCCTGCTCGAAGACGTCGATGAAGGTGTGGCCGATGCGTCGGCGCTTCTCCTCGGGGTCGCTCACGCCCCGGAGGCGGTCGAGGAAGCGGTCGCGCGCGTCCACCACCCTGAGGTCGATGCCGAGGTGGCGCCGGAACGTCTGGTCCACCTGATCCCGCTCGTGCAGCCGGAGCAGTCCATGGTCCACGAAGATGCATGTGAGCCGGTCCCCGACGGCGCGGTGCACCAGCGCCGCCGCGACCGAGGAATCCACGCCGCCCGACAGGCCGCAGATGACGCGGCGGCGCGGGCCGACCAGCTCGGCGATGCGCGCGACTTCACGCTCCACGAACTGGCCCGGCGTCCAGTCCGGGGTGCAGCCGCACACGTCGAAGAGGAAGTTGCCGAGGATCTCGCCCCCGCGCGGCGTATGCGCCACCTCGGGGTGAAACTGCACACCGTAGATCGGCAGCTCGTCGTGCTCGAACGCGGCGACCGGAGTGTTGTCGCTTCGCGCGACGACGGTGTAGCCCGGCGGCGGGACGTCCACGTGATCACCGTGGCTCATCCAGACCGGCGTCTCCTCGCCGCGACCGAAGCCGCGGAAGAGCCGCCCTCCCAGGACCTCGAGTCCGGCCCGGCCGTACTCGCGGCGCGAGGCCCGCTCGACCCGCCCGCCGCTCAGATGGGCCAGCAGCTGCATGCCGTAGCAGACGCCGAGTACGGGAACCCCGAGCTCCAGCAGCGCGGGATCGGCCGTGGGCACGCTCTCGCCGTACACCGAGTTCGGCCCGCCCGAGAGAATGACCCCGCACGGCGCCCAGTCATGGATCCATGCGACGCTGCGGGAGGGGGGGTGGATCTCGCAATAGACGTGCGCCTCGCGTACGCGGCGCGCGATCAGCTGCGTGTACTGCGAGCCGAAATCGATGATCAGGACACCGGGATGGTGAGACGGCACTGGCCCTCGCTAGCCGAGCGGAGTGGGGTTCTCGCCGCGGAAGAGCTCGTCCGGCTCCTCCCGCGGGCGCGCGACGGCGAAGCGGCCGCCCTGCACAATCACTTCAGGGGGCCGGCGGCGCGTGTTGTAGTTCGATGCCATTACGAAGCCGTACGCCCCGGCGCCGAGCACCGCGAGGCGCTCGCCTCGCTCGAGGGCGGGGAGCGGACGGTCGAGCGCCAGAAAGTCGCCGGTCTCGCACACCGGGCCCACGACGTCCGCGGGGGCCACCGCGCGGCCGGCTGACTCCAGCTCCACGATTTCGTGATAGGCGTGGTAGTGGCTCGGCCGGACCAGGTCGTTCATCCCCGCATCGACGATGACGAACGACTTCCCGCCCGAATGCTTGCGGTAGAGCACGCTCGTGAGCATGGCGCCGGCGCTGCCGACCAGGAATCGTCCCGGCTCGACGTAGAGAGTGAGACTGGTCCCCGCCACCAGCGGCACGATCGCCGCCGCGAACGCCGCCGGATCCATCGGCGCTTCGGCGCCGTAGCGGATCCCGAGCCCGCCACCCACGTCCAGGACACGGAGCGTTGCGATTCCCGCGCTCCTGACCTCGCCGACCAGCGCGAGCAGCCGGCGGATCCCCTCCTGGAACGGGGCCGTGTCGGTGAGCTGGCTGCCGAGGTGCATCGCGATGCTGGTGAGCTCGAGCTGTGGGTGCGAGGCGATGAAGCGCGCCGCCGGGAGAACCTGGTCGGTCGGGATGCCGAACTTGATTCCGCTCTTGCTGGTCGAGATGTAGGGATGGGTCTCCGTGGTGACGTCGGGGTTGACCCGGATCCCCACCGACACCCGGCGCCGGCACTCCGCCGCGACCACCTCCAGGAGCTCGAGCTCCTCCGCCGACTCGACGTTGATGTGGCCGATGCCCGCCTCGACGGCGACGCGCAGCTCCTCCGCCGACTTCCCCACTCCGCTGAACACGATGCGCTCGGCCGAAAATCCCGCCGCCAGCGCACGTCCGAGCTCCCCAGCCGAGACGATGTCGGCGCCGGCACCGAGATCGCGAAGAACCCGGAGGACGGCGAGATTGCCGTTGGCCTTCACCGCATAACAGATCCGATGCGGCACCGCCGCCAGTGCCGCGTCGAGCTCGGCGTAGCGGGCGCGGATCGCCTCGGCGTTGTAGACGTAGACCGGGGTGCCGACGGCATCCGCGATGGCGGAGAGCGGCACGCCGGCCATCACCAGCGAGCCGTCCCGGCGCTCGAGGCCGGCATCGGCGAGGAGCGCCTCGACGTCGGCCGTCGCCGCCCCGTTCAGTAGGCCTTGGCCCACACGGCCTCGGCGGCACTTGGCCGGCCGCACCAGAGACAGGTCGCAGGTGCCGTCGGCGAGCGAAACTCGGGATCCGGCAGCACCCGGATGGTCGCCTTCGTCTGCTCCTTGATCTGCGCCTCGCAGTCGGCGGAGCCGCAGAAGCCGCCGTACACGAACCCGCCCCCGCCGCTCGCCATCCGCTCGATGAGCTGCTCCTTCGTGGCGCCGCGAACGCTCGACGCCTCCCGGCGAGCGCGCGCCGTCTCCAGCAGCTCGATCTGCATGCGGTTCATCTCGGCGTGCATGCGCTCCGCCAGCCCGTCGAGCGGCACCGGCTCCTTCTTCCCGCCGGTCCGCCGGGCCAGCATCGCCGACGACGCCGCCACGTCGCGTGGGCCGATTTCGAGACGGAACGGGACTCCCCGACCCTCCCACTCGTAGTACTTCGCGCCCGGCTTGACGCCGTCGCGCGCGTCCACGTGCACCCGGATGCCGGCCGCCGCGAGCAGTCCCCGCGTCCGCTGCGCCGCATCGAGCACCGTGGCGCGTTCCTCATCGGTCTTGTGGATCGGCACGATGACGACCTGGTACTGGGCCAGCTTCGGCGGGCAGATCAGGCCGTTGTCGTCGCTGTGCGTCATGATGAGCCCGCCCACCAGCCGGGTAGAGACACCCCACGACGTGCTCCACACGTAATCGAGCGAGCCTTCGGCGGTCTGGAACGTCACCTCGAACGCGCGGGCGAAGTTCTGGCCAAGATTGTGGCTCGTGCCGGCCTGCAGCGCGCGATCGTCCTGCATCAGCGCTTCGCAGGCATAGGTGCGGAGCGCGCCGGCGAAGCGCTCGCTGTCCGTCTTGAGGCCGGTGAGGACCGGCATCGCCATCCAGTCCTCCATGAACGTCCGGTAGACACCGAGCATCTGCCGCGTCTCCGCCTCCGCTTCCTCCTCGGTGGCGTGCGCGGTGTGACCCTCCTGCCAGAGAAACTCGGTCGTCCGCAGGAAGAGTCGCGTGCGCAGCTCCCAGCGGACGACGTTGGCCCACTGGTTGATGAGCACCGGCAGGTCGCGGTAGCTCTGAATCCACTTGGCGTACATCGAGTAGATGATCGTCTCGGACGTCGGCCGCACCACCAGCGGCTCCTCCAGCTCCTTGCCGCCGCCGTGCGTCACCACCGCCGTCTCCGGCGCGAATCCTTCGACGTGCTCCGCCTCCCGGGCGAGAAACGACTGCGGGATGAAGAGAGGGAAGTACGCGTTCTGATGCCCGGTGTCCTTGAACATCTGGTCGAGCGCGCGCTGCATCTGCTCCCAGATGGCGTAGCCGTTCGGCCGGATGACCATGCAGCCGCGAACCGGGCTGTAGTCGGCCAGCTCGGCGCGCATGATCACCTCATTGTACCAGGCGCTGAAATCCGCAGCGCGAGTGGTAAGAGCCTTCGAGTCAGCCATCCCTGCTCCCCGTGTGTATGCCGGATCCCGCGCCGGCCGCGCCGAGCGCCGCCGTCAGATCAGTCCGTGCCAGCGCGCGCTGCGTGTTCGCCGCGAAATCCTTCAGGAGGACCTCGCCCCGGGCGCGCTCATCCGGCCCCACCACCACCGCCCTCTTAGCGCCGCGCGCATCGGCCAGCTTGAGCTGCTTGCCGAGCGGCTGGCCGCCCAGGGCGAACTCGCAGGCGAGCCCGGCGTCGCGCAGCTCGTGCGCCAGCGCGAGCACGTGGGGAACGTCCTCCTCCGTCACCGCTGCGACGAAGACGTCGACCTCCGCCGCGGACACTGGCAAGAGACCGCGCTCCTTCAGCAGCTCGGCCAGCACGACGTCGCCCATGCCGAACCCCAGGGCCGGCAGATCCACGCCGCCGAGCGCCAGGAGCAGCCCGTCGTAGCGTCCGCCGCCGCAGATCGCGCGGAGCGTGCGGCCGGCATCGAAGAGCTCGAAGACCGTGCCGGTGTAGTACGCGAGCCCGCGGACGATCGTCAGGTCCACCTCGACGAATTCGCCGAGCCCCATTGCGTCCAGGGCGTCGAGCGTGCGGAGGAACGGCGCACCCTCTTCCGCACCCCCCACGGCCGCGAGCGCCGCCTCGACCGCGGCACGGCCGCGGAGTTGGGAAGCGGCGAGGACGGCTTCGACGCCGGGTCCGCTCAGGCCGGCCGCATTGAGCTGCGCCACGAGCTCCGGTCGCTTCATCCGCTCCGACTTGTCGATCGCCTGGTACGCGGTCCCGAGCTGCGACTCGGTCACTCCGCCGCCGATGAGCAGCGCGCGCAGCACCCGGCGGTCCGAGAGACGGGCGCGGACGTCGGTGGACGTGAGCCCGAATGCCCGCATCACGTCGATCGCAAGCGCGATGATCTCCGCGTCGGCCAGCGGGCCCGGCTCGCCGACGAGATCGCAGTTCAGCTGGAAGTGCTCCCTCAGCCGTCCGCGCTGCTGCCGCTCGTAGCGGAAGAGCTGCGGGACCGAGAACCACCGTATCGGCTTCTTGAGGCCGTTCGCCCGCGCGGCGACCATGCGGGCGAACGTCGGCGTCATCTCCGGTCGGAGCGCGACCTCGCGGCCGCCCTTGTCGGTGAAGTTGTACAGCTGGCCGACGATCTCCGCCCCGCTCTTCGCGGTGTAGATCTCCAGCGGCTCGAGCGGCGGCCCGTCGTACTCTTCGAAGCCGTAGCGGCGCGCGACCTCCCGCCAGGTGCGGAAGATGTGGGCGCGCAGAGCGAGATCATCGGGGTAGAAGTCGCGGAAGCCCGGAAGGGCCTGGCTCGGCATGGCGGGGAACTTAAACGGAGCGCGAGACGAGGTAAACGCTGGCGCCTTCAGATCGGCGCCATTCCGACGGCCCCCATTACGTCGCCGACGGTGTGGAACGAGCCCGTCACGAGGACGGTACCCGCGCCGCGCTGGACCTGCGCGAGTGCCTCGCGGAAATCGGGAATCAGCGTCCAGCTCGCATGGGCCGGCGGACGGTCGGGGTCAGCCAGCCAGCGGCGCAGCCATTCGAGATCCCATTGGCGCCCCGCGGCGCTCGGCGCGATGGTGAGGACACCCCGGTCGACCACCTCGTCGAGACGCACGAGCATCGCGGGCCACTCCTTGTCGCCCAGGATCGAGACGAGCGCGTGCACCGGTCCCGGAGGCGGCTCAGCCCGAAGCGCCTGCACCAGCGCCGCCATCCCATCGGGATTGTGCGCCACGTCGAAGAGCCACCGGCCGCGACGGTCGAGGCGTCCCGCCACTCGCGCCGTGCGAAACGCCTCGGCCACCGCCTGCGGCCCGGGCCGGTACCGCCCGGGGAGTGCGTCCAGGATGGCTGCGGCCACGGCGGCGTTCCGCCGCTGGTGCGGCCCCTGGAGGCCGAGCGGGCCCTCCCAGCGTGCCTCGGGCGGGACCACGATCAGCTGGGCGCGCGAGTGCGGCGCTGCCGCCGCTACGGTGCGGTCCGCTGCCTCCCGCAATACGTCCAGCAGCTGGGGATCGGTCTCCCCGATCACCAGCGGTACGCCCGGCTTCGCGATCCCCGCCTTCTCCGCGGCGATTTCCTCCAGCGAATCACCGAGGTACTTCATGTGGTCGCGGGCGATCTTGGTGATCCCGGCGACCAGCGGGTCCACGACGTTGGTGCTGTCGAGCCGGCCCCCCAGCCCGACCTCCACCACCGCGATCTCGGCCCCGCGGGCGGCGAAGTCGGCGAAGGCGATGGCGGTGGTCGCCTCGAAGAAGGTCGCTTCGCGCTCCAGCATCAGCGGGCGCAGCCGTTCGGTCCACATCGCGACCGCGTCTTCCGGGATCGGCGCGCCGTCCACCACGATCCGCTCCCGGAACGAGACGAGGTGGGGCGAGGTGTAGAGTCCCACCCGCCAGCCCGCAGCCTCGAGCGCCCCGGCGACGAGCGTCGAGACGCTTCCCTTCCCGTTGGTGCCGGCGATATGGACGGCGGGGATCAGGCGATGCGGATCCCCGAGCGACGCGAGCAGTGCCCGCGTCGTCTCGAGGCCGAACTTGATCGTGGTGGTGCGGGGAAAGAGAAAGTCGAGCGCGTCCGCGTATGACGGACGGGTCAGAGGACCGCTTCCGCCGCTTCCTGCGGCGCGCGCTGTCCCTGCATGTGCCGCAGCAGCCGGGCCACCGTCTCGCGGAGCGAGCCGCGGGGGATGACGTCATCCACCTGGCCGTGGTCGAGCAGGAACTCGGCGGTCTGGAAGCCGTCGGGCAGATCCTGCCCGATCGTCTGCTTGATGACGCGCTGTCCCGCGAACCCGATGAGCGCGCCCGGCTCGGCGAGGATGACGTCGCCCTGCATCGCGAACGACGCCGAGACGCCGCCGGTCGTCGGGTCGGTGAGGATCGTGATGAACGGAATGGCCGCACCCTGCAGCGCCGCGATCGCGGCCGACGTCTTGGCCATCTGCATGAGGGAGAGGACCCCCTCCTGCATGCGGGCACCCCCTGAGGTGCAGACGAGGACGAGCGGGATCTTTCGTTCGAACGAGCGCCGCGCCATGCGCGCGATCTTCTCGCCCACCACGGAGCCCATCGAGCCGCCCATGAACCGGAAGTTCATCACGCCCAGATGGAAGGGAATCCCTTCCAGCTTGGCGACCCCGGCATAGATGCCGTCGCTGTCGCCCGCCTTCTTCCGCGCGGCCGCGAGGCGTTCGGGGTAATGCTCGAAATGGAGGGGATCGGCCGACTTGAGGCCCGGCCAGAGCTCGCGCCAGGTCCCCGGATCGGTCAGAAGCTCGATGTACTCCTCGGCGCTGAACCGGCGGTGACGGCCGCACTCGGGACAGACGTTGAGCGCCTTTTCGAACTTCTCGCGAATATCGATGTGGCCGCAGCCGTCACACTTCTCCCAGGCGTCCGGCGGAATTTCCAGCCGTTCGCGCTGCGAGACCCGTGGCTTGCGCTCCTTCTTGAACCAGGCCATCACAGCCATAGGCTTGAAGTGACCCCGCGTTGAGGGGCGGACCGTACGGACGAGAGCCCTAAATCTGGGTCGTCAGGGCTCCCCGCGCCAGTGCCAGAAAGCTAAGTCGTTGTCATATCTCGGCATAGCCAGACATCCGGGAGTCCCAGCTCACCCGGGCGGCGAGGCCAAGGCAAAGGCAGCAGATCACGAAGAACGAGCCGCCGTACGAGAAGAACGGCAGCGGGATGCCGGTGATGGGCATGATGTTCACGGTCATGCCGACATTCTCGAAGACGTGGGTGAACCAGAGACCCACGATCCCGAACACGATCAGGCTGCTGAACGGGTCGCTGGCCCGCCGCGCGATCCGGAGCAGGATCATGAAGAGGGCGAGGAAGAGCCCGAGTGCCACCACGACGCCCACGAAGCCCAGCTCCTCACCCACGACCGAGAAGACGAAGTCGGTGTGCTGCTCGGGGAGGAAGGCGAGCCGCTTCTGCGGGCCCTGCGTCAGCCCGGTGCCGAACCAGCCGCCGGAGCCGATCGCCACCTTGGACTGGATCGCGTGGTACCCGGCGTCGCGCGGATCGATCTCGGGGTTCAGGAAGGTCAGGAGCCGGTTCTGCTGGTACGGCCGGAGATGCTTCCACGCCGGCATCGCCACCGCGCCCATCACGATGTTGGCGAGGTACACCGTCACTGACTCCCAGACGTAGGGCCGCCAGAGTGCCAGCAGCGCGAAACAGAGGACCATCCAGGCTCCCCAGGCGTAGTTGTTGAACGCCAGGAGGAGACTCAGCCCGGGTGACGCGAGCATGAACAGGAGCCGCGGCCGGACGCCGGCCCAGAAGAGCATCGAGAACAGGATGCCGATGAACACGATCGCGCTGCCGAGGTCCGGCTGCTTCATGACGAGCAGGAACGGAACTCCGATGATCGCGCAGGGAATCACGAGGTCGCGGAGCGACCGCGGCGGCTCCTTGAGCCCCGACAGATAGCGCGCCAGCATCAGCACGGCGGCGAGCTTCGCCAGCTCGGCCGGCTGGCCGATCCGGTGGCTCCCGATCGCGAGCCAGCTCCGGCTGCTCTCGGCGGTCCCCGCACCGGTCCCGACGACGAGGACGGCGATGAGCAGGAGGAGACTGAAGCCGTAGAGCGCCGGGGCGCCCCACTCGAGAAGCCGGAGCGACGTCTTGAAGGTGGCCCAGGCCGCGCAAAGGCCGACGCCGAGCCAGATGAACTGGTGGTACCAGACTCCCTTCGCCTGCGTGACGATGTCGGTCTGACCCGCGGAATACAGGATGACCAGCCCATAAAGCATGAGGCCGGCCGCGACCAGCAGGAGCTGGCGATCGACGCCCGTCGTCCTCACGGCGTGGGCCGGGCCGCCGAGTCGGGGCGCGGCCGAGCCGGCACGGCGGGCGTCGAGTCCGGCAGCTGGATCGAGCGCGGGGCGCTGTCGCCCTGGACGCTCTCATCCGTCAGCAGTCGCACCTTGGGCGCCGTCGGCTCCTCGGGGCCGAGGAGATAGCGGCGCAGGACGTTGATCACGTAGGGCGCCACCACAGTGCCGTGCTCGGCGAACTCCATGATGCCGCCGACGACGATCTGCGGATGGTCCGCCGGCGCGAAGCCGATGAACCAGCCGTGGTCCTTCCCGTGCGGATTCTGCGCAGTGCCCGTCTTGCCGGCCACGAGGAGGTCGCGGTGGCGCGACGCCGCAGCGGTCCCCTGTTCCACCACGGCAATCAGCGCGCGCCGCATCCCCTGCAGCTGCGCGTCCGAAAGCCCGGTCGAATGGCGCGTGGCGGTCGCCGGTCGGACGATGTAGGGGATCGGCTCCTCTCCCGTTCCCGCAAGCGCGGCGTAGAACTGGATCATGCTGGCGAGAGTCTGGTCGTTCTCCCCCTGGCCGATCGAGAAATTCAGCGTCGTCGCCGGGGCGCTCCAGTTGCCGGCACCACGGTACAGCTTGTTGAAGTAGTCGAGATTGCTGGGGAACTGCGGGCTGATCTCGCTCGGCAGATCGATGCCGGTGCGGTCCCGGAACCCCATCAGCACGCCGTCCTGGATGATCGCCTCCAGTCCGAGCCGCTGGCCCACCTGGTAGAAGTAGATGTCGCAGCTCTTGGCGATCGCGCCGGTCAGATCGAGCGAACCGTGTCCTTCCTTCTTCCAGCACTTGAAGCCGCGGTTCCCCAGCCGGTACACGCCCGTGCACGGCACCGGCATGTGAGTGTTGAAATCGATGAGCCCTCGCTTCAGTGCCATCGCGCTGATCGCGAGCTTGAACGGCGACGCCGGGGGGTAGCGGCCGTTGATCGCCCGGTTGAGCATCGGCTTGGCCGAATCGGTATTGAGCAGCCGCCAGTTGGCCGCGTCGATTCCGCCCACGAAGACGTTCGGATCGTAGGTCGGGGCCGAGTAGATCGCGCGCACCTCGCCCGACGGCGTCATCGCGATCATCGCCCCGCGCACGCCCGCCGGCCAGATGCTGTCGATGTAGCGCTGAAGCGGGAGATCGATCGTGGTCCGGATCTGGCGCCCTGCCACGGCCGGCAGCGACGCCGATCCGACGTCCTCCCGCACCAGCCGGCCACGCGCGTTGACCTCGGCGTAGCGCACGCCGGCGCGGCCGCGGAGAATGCTGTCGTACTCCCGCTCCAGTCCCGCCTTGCCCACGAGCGACCCCAGCGTGGCATTGGGGAACCGGTTGCTCGTGAGGTCCGACTCGGTCACTTCCGACACGTACCCGACGAGGTGGGCAACCGCTTTCCCCTGCGGGTAGAGCCGCTTCGGCTCCGACTGGATGATGAGGCCGGGAAGGAGCGCCCGGTGCTCCTCGAGCCGGGAGACGTCTTCGAAGTCGGCGTCGCCCAGCACCACGACGGGCTGGTACGGTGCCCCGCGGAAGCGGCGGAGCGCCTCTTCGATGTCGAAGGAGTCGAGGGGGACGACAGTGGAGAACCGCCGCAGCACCGCGCGGAGCGAATCGGCCTGCGGCGCCAGCAGCTTGACGGAGAATCCGGGAACGTTCTCGGCGATGAGCAGGCCGTTCCGGTCGACGATCTCGCCCCGCGGCGGCTCGATCGGGATCGCCCGCAGGCGATTGGTCTGCGCCTGGAGCGCAAACTTCTCGTGCTGGATCACCTGCGCGCGGAAGAAGGCGCCGATCAGAATGGCGAAGGCGGCGCCCAGCACCCAGCTCGCCGTGCTCGCGCGGCGGTGGAGCTGATAGGCATCGAATCCGTTCATGTCATACGTCCAGGCGGATCGCGAACCACTCCCGGAAGGCCAGCAGGATCAGCACCCCGAACACCGCCGTGATCAGCGCCTGAAGCGGTCCGTACACCGCCAGCTCGGAGAAGAACTGTCCCTGCGACGACCCGCTCGCGACCAGCACGATGAGGTTCCTCAGCCAGACCCCCGCGGCGATCATGCCGGCGTTCACGAGCAGGTTGTCCGCGAAGAATACCGCTCTGCCCCATGACGCCGCATAGGCCACCAGCGTGCTTGCGAGCGCCGCCGCGCCGAACCGGGCCGGCGAGAGCGCATCGGTCGTGAGACCGACCAGGAACCCGGCGATCGCGGCGTCGCCCGGGCGGCTCCGCATCGCGAAGACCATGAGGGCGATCATCAGGAAATCGGGACTCACGCGAGCGTCCCAGAGCCGCGGCCGCACGTAGAAGTGCAGCACGATCAGCACCGCGAGGACGATCAGGAGCTGAGCCCGGCTGGCGCGGCCGACCGTCATGGGGTGCTGTCCTGCCTCGGCGCGGCGGTGTCGCGCAGCGCCGGGGCGCTGTCCCGTTTCGCCGGCGCGCTATCCCGCTTCGCCGGCGGGCGGGGCGCCGC
>JBLMWC010000161.1:0-12217 GCA_050257015.1 Bacillota bacterium
CGGTCCGCGCCATCGGTGCCCATCATCTGCGCGATCTCTATCGCTCGCTCGCCTGAGGCGGTGTGACTGACGCCGAGCGCCTCGCCAAGCTGCGCCACGATCTCTCCAATCCGCTGTCGGCACTCCTCGCCGAGGCTCAGCTCCTCCTGCTGAACTCGGCGGCACTCGATGCCGATACGCTCGCGAGCCTGCGGGAGATCGAGGCGCTGGCGATCCGGATGCGCGCCATCCTTCGGGAGACGCCCGCCTAGTCCCCCGTGCGGGCGCGCTGCGTGCGCCAGCCGTTCAGCAGATAGACTCCCAGGAAGAGCAGGCTCCCCGCGCTCGCGCTGGCCCGGATCAGGATTCCGCCGGGCGACGCCGAGATGAATCCCTCGATCAGCCCCGCCATCAGCAGGCACACCACTGCCGCTCCGATCATCCGGATCGCCACGCGGCCGGCCAGCACGAGCGCATCGCCGCGGGTGAGGTCGCCCGGCGCGACGATCGCCTGTCCGAGCAGCAGTCCCGCGGCGCCCGCCACCCAGACGGCGAAGAGCTCCAGTGCGCCGTGCCCGATGATGAACTCGAGCAGATAGCTGAGCACGCCCACGTTCGCGAAGTGTCCCGCGACGGTGCCGATCGAGAGCCCGTTGAAGGCGAGGAGGACGAGCGAGCCGATTCCGGCGAACACGCCGCCGGCAAAGCAGGCGAAGGCGATCCGCACGTTGTTGGCGATGATCCACGAAGCCATCAGCGGCCGCACTTCGGCTTCGGTCTCCGCGTAGGTGTGCCCCGCGGCGATCCGGCTCTTCGCGTCCGCAGCCCGATCGAGCATGACCTGCGGCAGGACCTCCTCGGCGAGCGCGGGCCGCTCCCGGAGCAGGTTGTAGCCGATGGCGGCCGGGAGGGCGAAGGCGAGAAAGGCGGCGAGAACGTAGCGCCGCGCCTGGATCACGGCGGCCGGGAATTCGCCTCCCACCGTGTGCCAGACGACCCGCGAGGTCTTCCGCTCGTCACGGTACAGCGCGTTGTGCCCGCCGGCAACGAGGCGCTCCAGGCGCTCGAGCACCGACGGGTCGGCGTGATAGGTGCGGGCCCGGGCGAGATCGGCGGCGATCTCGCGATAGCGCGCGGCGAAGTCGGTCAGCTCGGCCGGGGCCAGGCTCGCCAGTCCGTCCCGCGTCGCGCGCGTGGTGAGCGCGTGGAACTCGGCCCACCGGGCCGACTGGCGCGCTGCGAGCTGGTCGCCGCGGCCTCCGGAAGCGCCGCGTGCACCGAGGCGACCCTGACGGCGCGCGGTCTCCTCCGCGTGCAGGACGTCGAGGAAGGCGGCGTCGGCCTCGACGTTGGCCGGGACGTGCGCCGCGAAGCGCGCAAGGAGGCTCGCCGCCAGCCGGGCGCGCGCGTCCTCGTCGAGGCTCGACGCGCGAAGCTGATAGCGGGAGAGGAGCCGATACTCGTCGTCGGTCAGGACCGGCGACGCAAGCTCCTCCCGCTCGGCCGCCACTGGCCGGGCTGGGCGCACCTCGATGGGCCGGTCACGGACGACGACGGTGCCGGCGACCATGTCGCCCAGCCGCTTCGCGCGCGGGTGGAGTGCGACGAGCAGGGTTCCGAGGAGATAGGGCGGCGGAAGGAAGTCGGCGATGCGGAGGAGGTTGCGGGAGGCGGCGGCGGCCAGGGTCACCGGATGGCCGGTATCGCGCACGACCCGGATGCCGGCCGCGCGCTTGCCCGGCGTCTGTCCGGCGCGGAGGCCCTCGAAGAAGGTGAAGTAGCCGTACCACAGGGCGAAGCCCGCGAGCAGCAGCAGCGCCTCGGCCCGGGGGCCGAGCCGGATGCCGATCCGCGCGAGCAGCACGAGCAGCAGCACGCCCGCGATCAGGGCGCCGAGCAGAATCGCCATGTCGATCAGCGCCGCGAGCGCGCGGGAGCCGATCCCCGCGATCTCGAAGTCGAGCATCACGTGCTCGGGGGTCTCGACCTCGAGATGCTGCCGACGAAGCTCGCTGATCGAACCGGAGGGCGGGGAAGGCATGGCAGCGATTCTAGTGCCTGCGGAAGTCGGCGCAAGCACCGTTGTCGGGGGCTGTTGCAGCCGCGTTTCAGGCGGCATGTTACGCTGTCTCGTCGACCAGCCCTTTCATCTGCCGGAGCCCACATGCCCGCCGCGCTGCGCCCGCTGTCCGCCGGAGAGCTCCTCGACTTGTCGTTCGGGCTCTTCCGGCGGCTCTTCCGCACGCTGGTCGTCATCCAGCTCATCTGCATGACACTGCCGTTCCTGCTCAACGTGTACTCCTCGAGCGGGACCCCGGGCCAGGTCTCGCCGGTGGCGCTCCTCAACGTGCTCGTGAGCTTCGTGCTGAGCGCGCTCGCGAGCGCGGCCACCGCCGTCGCGATCTCCGAGAGCTACCTGGAGCGGCCGGTCACCGCGATCGAAGCGCTCCGGCGCGCTCGCCCGCGACTCGGGCCGCTGCTGGTGGTCTCGCTCTCGGTGGGACTGCTCGTGCTGCTGGCATCGATTCCGTTTCTGGTGCTGTTCGCGGGCGCGGCGTACACGATGGAGCTGCGCGGCGGTGGGCCGAGCGGGCTCGTCATCTTCTCCATGCTCCTGGGCGTAGCGTCCCTGGTGCTGCCGCTGATCGTGGCCTCCGGCGTCGCGGTTGCCACGCCGGTGGTCGTGCTGGAGGACGGGGTCAGGGCGACGGAGGCGGTGTCGCGGGCATGGTTCCTCACTCGAGGGTACCGGCTCCGCATCGCGGGGCTGCTCTTCGTCTGCCTGATCCTCATCATGATTCCGTACATGGCGCTGATCGGGCTCGGCGCGGCGCTCGCGCGCGGCGACACGGCGCCGGTCTGGTTCGCCGTGATCGCGCTGCTGGGCCGCCTGCTCCTCACGCCGATTCTCTACTGCCTGCTCACCCTCCTGTACTACGATCTCCGGGTGCGCAAGGAAGGGTTCGATCTCGAGATGCTCGCCGCATCGCTTCAGCCCGCTTGATTCCGGCCGACTCGCTCCGCGCGGTTCTCGACACCGTCTTCCGCTCCCGGGCCTACGTCTGGTCCGACGAGCCGCGCGGCGCGCTGCTGCTCCGCCAGTGGTGGCTCCAGCTCCGCGACTGGCTCGACGCGCTGCGGGCGGGGCATCCCACGCTCTTCACGGCGCTGATCGTCCTCCTCGTACTGGTCCTTGCCGCCATCCTGATCCACGGCATCGTGATCATGCTCCTCACCCTGCGGGGTGCGGCCGCGCGCGAGACGGGCGCGCCGGCGACCGTGCCGGCCCGTCGTGGCGCCGGATGGTATCTCCGCCAAGCCGACTCGCTGGCGGAGCAGGGCCGTTACACCGAGGCGATGCAGGCGGCGTTCACGGGTCTGGCGCTCGAGCTCGATGAGCGCGGCGTCCTCCGCTTTCATCCGAGCAAGACGCCCGGCGAATACGTCCGCGAGGCGCGACTGGAAGCGCGCGACCGGGACGCGTTGCGCTCGATCGTCGGCGTGCTCTACGCGGCAGTGTTCGGCGGGGAGCCGTTCGGCGCCGATGAATACCGCCGGTGGCGCGCGGCGGGGGGAGTGGAGTGGCATGCGACCCCGGGCTGAGCTGCTGATCGCCGTCGCCGTCCTGCTATTGCTCGGCATCGGCATGGCGGCGCTTGGCTCGCGCAACCAGCCGCCGCCGAACGCGGACCCGCGCCGCTCCACCTTCGTGACGAGCCCGTACGGCGCGCGCGCGCTGGCCGAGGCGCTGACGCGGCTTCACGTGAGCGTCGTACGCCTCCGCCGCCGGGTGGACAGCACCGAGCTCACGCCGCGGCGCGTGGACGGTGGGTCGGTCCTGGCGATCCTCGCGCCATCCGAGCCGCTCAACGGCTTCGACGCCCGCCAGCTCGCCCGGCGGGTCCGGGGCGGCGGCGATCTCCTGCTTGCGGGGCGATCGGCCGGAGTGGCGATGACGTGCTTCGGCCTCCACGCCACCTGGCTGCGCGATTCGGTCGCGGTGACGCCGCCCGGCGTGCCGGCGGGGTCCCCGCCGGCGTGGGTGGACGCCGTGCTCGCGCCGCTGCCCGACTCGGCCGCCGCCGATTCGGCCGGGATCCGTCGCGCGGCGGACTGCACTGTGGCGGTGACGCGATCGGATACGCTGCTCGCGACCGCGGCGGGCCAGCCGATCGCGCTGCGTCTGACGGCCGCGAGCGGGGCGACGGTGACGCTCGTCGCGGATGGCAGCCTGTTCAGCAACCGGGCGCTGCGACAGAGTGCCGCCGGCGAGTTCGCGCTGGGCCTCTTCGTGGGTCGCTACCGTCAGGCGATCTTCGACGAGTACCATCACGGCTTCGGCCCCTCGGGCAGTCTGCTCGGCGCGATCGCGTCGTGGAGCGTGCGGTCGCCCTGGGGGTGGGCGGGGTGGCAACTCGCCGTCGTGTCGCTCCTGGCGATGGCCGCCGGGGCGGTGCGGTTCGGCCCGGCGCGCCGGGTGATCGAACGGCGCCGCCGGTCTCCGCTGGAGCACGTGCGCGCGCTCGCGACCGCGCTCGCCGCGGCCCGCGGCCATGACGTCGCGATCGCCATGCAGGTGCAGGGCCTGCGCCGCCGCCTCGCACGGAGCGGTCTGCCCGCTCGCGGACCGCTCGGCCCGTGGCTCGATGGGCTGGCCGCGAATCTTCGCACGCCGCGGGCGCGGAACGCCGCCGCGACGCTGCGCTCACTCACCAGCAGCCCGCAGCCGGCTCCCGCCGTCCTGCAGGCCGCCGAAGCCGTGGAGGATGTGTGGGACGAGCTCAAGCCGTGATCAGTCCCGAGGAGGCCGGCACCGCCGCCGAGCGCGCAGCGGCAGTGGCCACCCAGCTTCGCACCGTCGTGCTGGGACAGGACGCCGCGATCCGCGAGTCGCTCATCGCGCTGATCGCCCGCGGCCACGTGCTGCTGGAGGGCGTGCCCGGCACGGCGAAGACGCTGCTCGTGCGCACCCTCAGCCTGGCACTGGGGCTCGAGTTCCGGCGCATCCAGTTCACCCCCGATCTGATGCCGTCCGACATCACCGGCATCAGCATGCTCACCGGACAGAGCCAGTTCACCTTCCGGCCCGGCCCGATCTTCGGCGATCTCATCCTGGGCGACGAGATCAACCGCGCGCCCGCCAAGACGCAGGCGGCGCTGCTGGAAGCGATGCAGGAGCGGAACGTCACGGTCGACGGCGTCTCCCATCCGCTGTCCGAGAGCTTCACCGTCTTTGCCACGCAGAACCCGATCGAGTTCGAAGGGACCTACCCGCTCCCCGAAGCCGAGCTGGACCGGTTCTTCGTCAAGGTGATCCTCGATTATCCGGCGGAGGAAAGCGAGCGCGGCATCCTGGCCCGGGTCCTCGACGGCTTCGAGGCCGACAGCACCGCGAGCTACGGCGTCACCCGCGTGATGGACGCAGCGGGACTCGCCGAGCTCCGAGCACTCGGGCGGCGCGTCCGGGCGGAGCCGCCGATCGTCGCGTACGTCACCGCCATCGTGCGGGCCACTCGCGGCGCCCCGGCGCTCACGCTGGGTGCCTCGCCGCGCGCCAGCGTCGCGCTGCTCAAGGCGGCGCAGGCGGCCGCGCTGCTGGACGGGCGGGCGTTCGTGATTCCCGATGACGTGAAGGCGCTCGCGCCGGCTGTCCTGCGCCATCGCATCGTCGTGGCGCCGGAGCTCGAGCTCGAGGGGGTGACGGCCGACGCCGCGCTCGGCGCCCTGCTCGACAAGGTGGACGTGCCGCAGTGACCGTCGTGCCCTCGCGGCGCTGGCTCATCGGCGCGGCGCTGCTCGCCGGGGTCGCGCCGCTGTCGTTCGCGTGGCCGCCGGCGCTGGTGCTGATGGTCGTGCTCGATGCCGTCTGGGCCGGCGCGCTCGCGGCCGATGCGCTCCGGCTCGTCGGCCGGGACTCGCCGCTTCGCTCGCTCCACGTGGAGCGGGCGGCGCCGCCGGCCTTCTCCGCCGGTCGGAGCGCGGTGGTGGACTACGAGTGGCGGAACGACGCCCCCCGTGCGCTGACGCTGCTCGTCCGCGAGCAGCTCCCGGAGGTGCTCGGCCGGCCGGCCAGCGCGGACCGCCGGCTGACCCTGCACCCGCACGAGCGGCTGCGGGAGCATCTCGTCCTCACGCCGCTCGCGCGCGGCCAGGCGCGGGGGGGTGGGCTCACGCTCCGGGTCCTGGGCCGGCTCGGCCTCGCGTGGCGGCAGGAACAGCGGGCGCTGCCGTGGGATGCGACGGTCTTTCCGAGTCTTCAGGGTGCCGTCCTGCGCGCCCTCCCCGCATCGGCACGGCGGCGCGAGGCCGGCCTCCGGGCCGTCCGACGGCTCGGCGCGGGGCGTCTGTTCGAGAGCCTCCGCGAATGGGTGCCGGGGGACGACACCCGCATCATCGACTGGAAGGCCACTGCGCGGCGCGGGAAGCCGATCGCGCGCCAGTACGAGGACGAGCGCCGGCAGCAGGTGATGATCATGCTCGATGCCGGCCGTCTGCTCACCGCGGAGACCGGCGGCGTGTCACGTCTGGAGTCGGCGGTGGCGGCGGCGCTCCGGCTGGCGGCCGCGGCGGTGGAGCACGACGACGACGTCGGCATCCTGGTGTTCGCCGACACGATTCAGCGTTACGTGCCCCCGGCCCGGGGCCGGCGTGCGCTCCGGGCGGTGCTCGACGCGCTGGCCGCCGCCGAGGGGCGGATCGCCGAGTCGGACTATCCGGGGGTGTTCCGCTATCTCGCGGCGCGGAACCGCAAGCGCGGTCTCACCGTGCTCTTCACCGACGTCATCGACCGCACGGCGAGCGAGGCGCTGGTGGCGCACGCGGCGACGCTCCGTCCGCGACACCTGCCGCTCGCGGTCGCGCTTCGGGACACGGCGCTGGAAGCGATTACGACCCGCCGGCCGGCGGATGTCGGCGCCGCGTTCGAGCGGGCAGCGGGGGAGGAGCTGCTGCAGGCGCGGGAAGAGGCGCTGAGCGTGATGCGGCGGCAGGGAGTCCTGGTGCTCGACGTGTCACCAGGGGCGGCAGCCGAGGCAGTGGTCGAGCGGTATCAGCAGCTCAAACGGCGCGGAGTCCTCTGAAGGTGCGAGGCAGGCGCGCACGCCAACTTTTCATATAGCGGAGTCGGGCATGTCGTTCTCTCAATCGTTCTCCCGGTTCGCCAAGTGGACCGCTCACGCCTCGGGGCGGCCGGTCGCCTTCGGGCTCGCGGCGGGGATCATTCTGGCCTGGGCGGTCACCGGCCCGATCTTCCATTACAGCGACACGTGGCAGCTCTTCATTAACACCGGGACGACGATCGTCACCTTCCTGATGGTCTTCCTCATCCAGAACACGCAGAACCGCGACTCGACTGCGATGCAGATCAAGCTCGACGAGCTGGTCCGGGCGCTCACGGGCGCGAAGAACACCGTGATGTCGCTGGAGGATGCCGACGAGGCGGAGCTGGTGGCACTGAAGGCGCGCTACGACGCGCTGGCGGCGCGGGCGCGGGCGAAGGCCGGCGAGGGAAACGGAAGTTCGGGCGATCGGCCCAGCGGTGAGCAGGAGGAGCAGGGGGACGACTCGGCGTCCCCCTGACTCAATGCATGGCGGCGGCGGCGGGGACGAGCTCGGTCAGCTCCGGATACACGCTCGCGAAGGCCTCGACGACCTCGGGATCGAGCTGGGTTCCCGAGACCCGGCGCAGCTCGGCCACGGCGTCCTCCGGCTCCCATGGGGCGCGATAGGGACGGTTGGTGGTCATGGCGTCGAATGAATCGGCGACGGCGATGATCCGCGCCTCGATCGGCACCTCGTCACCCACCAGACCGTCCGGAAAGCCGTGGCCGTCCAGGCGCTCGTGGTGCGAGCGGACGCAGCGCAGCACGGCGGGCGTATCGCGCGCGAGCGGCGACAGCATCTGCTCGCCCAGGGCGGGGTGCTCCTTGATCTGCCCGAATTCGTCGGCCGTGAGGGTGCCGGCCTTGTGGAGGACCGACTCGCGGGTGCCGATCTTGCCGATGTCGTGGAGCTCGCCGCCGAGGCGGATCTGGTCGAGCTCGTCGCCGACGAAGCCAAGCAGGCGGGCGGTGGTGACGGAGTAGTGGCTGACGCGGATCGAATGGCCCCGGGTGTAGGCATCCTTGGCCTCCAGTGCCCGGGCCAGCATCTGCACCCCCTGCAGGAAGAGCTCCTGGATCCGCTGGGCCTGCTGCCGGACCCGCTGCTCCAGATGGGCCTGGTAGAAGCGGTTCTGCAGGACCAGCGCGCGTTTCTCCAGGGCCCGGGTCACCCGGGCCTGCAGCTCCCCGAGCGACACCGGCTTGAGCAGGAAATCCGCCGCGCCGAGGTGGAGGCACTCCACCGCGGTCGAGGTGTCGGTCATTCCGCTCAGCATGATGACGGAGGTATCGGGGAAGCGGCCGCGCACGTGCTCGAGGAGGCCGAGGCCGTCGAGCTCGGGCATGCGCATGTCGGAGACGATCAGCGGGATCTCCCCGACGTCATCCAGGCGGTCGATCGCTTCGCGGCCGGTTCCGGCCTCGAGACAGGCGAATCCCTGGGCCTGAAGCAGGCGCACGAGCGAGCGTCGAACCAGTGGCTCGTCGTCCACGACGAGACATTGCGCCGCGCCCTTGGGCTCGGGCGCGGAGACTGCGAATGTCATTCGATTACCTTGGCAGACGGAGCCCACGAGCCGCGCCTGCCGCGCGGCGATACATTTCAGCAGTGCAATGGTAGGAAGAATGCCGCCGAATGTAAACAGGAGAAGAAACAGTGAATAGCTTCGGGACGCGGGGCACGCTCAAGGTGCAGGGCCGGGAATTCGAAATCTTCCGCCTCAAGGCGCTGGAGGCGGCGGGTCTGCCCGTCGGCCGGCTGCCCTACTCGCTGCGGATCCTGCTCGAGAACCTGCTCCGCACCGAGGACGGCGTCAGTGTCACCGCCGAGGACATCGAATCGCTGGCCCGCTGGACGCCGGGCCAGGCGATCGACCGGGAGATCGCCTTCACGCCGGCCCGCGTCCTCCTGCAGGACTTCACCGGCGTGCCCGCCGTGGTGGATCTGGCGGCGATGCGCGATGCCATGGCGGAGCTCGGCGGCGACCCCGGCCGGATCAATCCGCTCCAGCCGGTCGAGCTGGTCGTGGACCACTCGGTGCAAGTCGATGCTTTCGGCACGCGGGCGGCGTTCCACATCAACGAGGAGCTCGACTACGGCCGGAACGGCGAGCGCTACTCCTTCCTCCGCTGGGGCCAGCGCGCCTTCGACAACTTCCGGGTGGTCCCGCCGAATACCGGCATCGTCCACCAGGTGAACCTCGAGTACCTCGCCCGCGTCGTCTTCACCTCCGACGAGAACCCGCACGCGACCGGCGCGGTGCAGGCCTATCCCGACACCCTCGTCGGCACCGACTCCCACACGCCGATGGTCAACGGCCTCGGCGTCCTCGGCTGGGGCGTCGGCGGCATCGAGGCGGAAGCCGCGATGCTCGGCCAGCCGGTCTCGATGCTGGTGCCGGAGGTCGTCGGGTTCAAGCTGTCCGGCGCGCTGCCGGAGGGCTGCACCGCCACCGACCTCGTTCTCACCGTGACCGAGATGCTCCGGAAGAAGGGCGTCGTCGGCAAGTTCGTGGAGTTCTACGGACCGGGCCTCGCGAGCCTGGCCCTCGCCGACCGCGCGACGATCGGCAACATGTCGCCCGAGTACGGCGCCACCTGCGCCATCTTCCCGGTGGACGACGTCACCCTCCGCTACCTGCGCTTCACCGGCCGCTCGCCGGAGCGGGTGGCGCTGGTCGAGGCGTACATGAAGGAACAGGGACTCTTCCACTCGGCGGATTCCCCCGAGCCGGTGTTCAGCACGACGCTCTCACTCGATCTGTCGACCGTCGAGCCGAGCATCGCCGGGCCGCGGCGGCCGCAGGACCGGATCCCGCTTGCCCGCGCGAAGCAGAGCTTCCAGGACGCGCTCCCCTCGCTCCTTCCCAATCAGCCCGCCCGCGGGGACAAGGGCGCCGCGGAGAACGGCTCGGCAGGACCGGGTGCGGTCGGCGTCTGGGGTGAGGGCACCTCCGCGTCACCCGCGGCGCAGGCAACGGTGACGGCATCGGCCGCCGAAGCGCTGCAGCACGGCTCGGTCGTGATTGCGGCGATCACCAGCTGCACCAACACGTCGAACCCGTCGGTGATGCTCGCCGCGGGGCTCGTCGCGCGGAAGGCGGTGGAGCGCGGGCTCGAGCGGAAGCCATGGGTCAAGACGTCGCTGGCGCCGGGCTCCAAGGTCGTCACCCAGTACTACGAAGCGGCCGGGCTCACGCCGTATCTCGATCAGCTCGGCTTCCAGCTCGTCGGGTACGGCTGCACGACCTGCATCGGCAATTCCGGCCCGCTGCCGGAGGAGATCTCGCAGGCGATCCAGGAGCGGAAACTGGTCGCGGCGGCAGCGCTTTCGGGGAACCGGAACTTCGAGGGCCGCATCAACTCGGACGTTCGGGCCAACTACCTGATGTCGCCCCCGCTCGTGGTGGCGTTCGCGATCGCCGGGCGGATCGACATCGATCTCACCACCGAGCCGCTCGGCAATGACCGCGACGGGAAACCGGTCTTCCTCCGGGAGATCTGGCCGACCCAGCGCGAAATCGAGGAGCTGCTGGAGGGGTCGATCCGCTCGCAGATGTACCAGGAGACGTACGCGAGCGTCTTCGAGGGTGACAAGCGCTGGAAGGGAATCGCCGCGCCGGCGGGCGACCGCTTCGCGTGGGAGGATTCCTCCACCTACGTCCGCCGGCCACCCTACTTCGACGCCATGTCGCGCGAGGCGCCGGAGCACGTCTCCGACATCCTGGGCGCGCGCGCCGTCGCCATGCTGGCGGACAGCGTCACGACCGACCACATCTCGCCGGCCGGCAGCATCAAGCGCGAGTCGCCCGCCGGGGAGTACCTGATGGAGCAGGGCGTCGCGCCACGCGACTTCAACTCGTATGGCTCCCGGCGCGGCAATCACGAGGTGATGGTGCGCGGCACCTTCGCCAACACCCGGATCCGGAACCTCCTCGCCCCCGGCACCGAGGGCGGGGTGACCACCTACCTGCCGACCGGCGAGGTCCTGTCGATCTTCGATGCGGCCGAGCGCTACCACGCCGACGGCACACCGCTGCTCGTCCTCGCCGGCAAGGAGTACGGCTCCGGCTCCAGCCGTGACTGGGCGGCGAAAGGTCCCTACCTCCAGGGAATCCAGTTCGTGATCGCGGAGAGCTACGAGCGGATCCACCGCTCGAACCTCGTCGGCATGGGGATCCTGCCGCTCCAGTTCCAGCCCGGGGAGACGGCGGCGTCGCTCGGGCTCACCGGGCGGGAGGCCTTCGACGTCGTCGGACTCACGGACCGGATCGCGTCGGGCTTCGCCGACGGCCGGGATGTCGAAGTGCGGGCCCGGCGCGAGGACGGCAGCCAGGTCTCCTTCAAGGCGGTGATCCGGATCGATACTCCGCAGGAGGTGCTCTACTATCGGCACGGCGGGATTCTCCAGTACGTGCTGCGGCAGCTGCTGCGCGGAAAGGACAGGGCGAGCGCCGTCTCGGGCGGGCCGTCGGTGGGCCACGTGACGCCGCCCGGCACCGAGCCGAAGAACTGCGTCGACGAGGGGTCGCTCGAGTCGTTCCCCGCCAGCGACCCGCCGTCGTACTGAGCCGGCCGAGCGCGCGGCGCGCAGGTGCCGGGCAGCGTCTTCCACCTGATTCCGCACACTCACTGGGACCGTGAGTGGTACCTGCCGCGCGCCGCCTTCGTCGCGCGGCTGGTGCCGATGCTGGACGATCTCATCGCCCGCCTCGAAGCCGATCCTTCCTTCTCCACCTTCCTGCTCGACGGTCAGACGATCCTGATCGAGGACTACCTCGGCGTCCGGCCCGAGCAGGCCGACGCGGTACAGAGGCTCGTGCGCGGCGGTCGGCTCCAGACGGGGCCCTGGTACGTGCTGGCGGACGAGCTGATCCCGTCGGGCGAGTCCCTGGTCCGGAACCTTCTCATCGGCAGCGCGCAGTCACGGGCGGCAGGCGACCGAAGCCGGGTGCTGTATTCGCCCGATGCCTTCGGTCATCCCGCCGCGTGGCCGTCGCTCGGGCGGGAGTTCGGGCTCGAGCACGGCGCCCTCTGGCGGGGGCGGCGCGGCGACGGTGACCTCTTCCGCTGGCGCGCGCCCGACGGCGCCGAGCTCGTGGTGTACCACCTGCCACCTGCGGGATACGAAATCGGCG
>JBLMWC010000162.1:0-8993 GCA_050257015.1 Bacillota bacterium
TCACTCGGTGCCGGCGAGGTTGTACATCGCGCGGAAGGCCTTGAAGGCGTCGCGGTAGTCGGCGTGGGTGTACTCCACCGTGCGTCCGCCGACCCGTCGCGATCCGGGGATCAGCGCCGCCATCTCGGCCATCTGACTGCGGGCGAAGTCCACCGAGAAGGTCACCGGGGAAGTGACGGTGAACGGCTGGTGCGGATGCTCCAGGGTGCGCCTGACTCCGTCGTGAATCCGGCGCCGAGCCACGGCGGGCGCAGCGCTCCGCGCCGCGTAGCGGCCGAGCGGCTCCTTGACCACCACGGTCTCGACGTGATCCCCCAGAAGCTCGCGCGTCTCGGCGGCCAGCGCGCGGTCGCCGCTCACCAGGGCGACGGGCACCCCGAAGCTGCCGGCCAGCGCGGCGTTGAGCCCGACTTCGCCGAACGGCAGGCCGTTCACGCGCACTTCGTGCACTCGATCGGTGTACGTATGGTCGATGACTGCCGTTCCGGTGCCGGCGCGGGCGTGATAGCCGATGAACAGCGCGGCGTCGAACCCGCCGTCGATTCCTTCGACCATGCTGTAGAGTTTGGGCCCTCCGCTGATGAGCTCGGCCGCCTCGTGCAGCTCGTCCGCGATCAGGTTCCGCATGAGCCAGTGGCTGTCGTTGACGCAGACCGCCGTCGCGCCGGCGGCGAGCGCGCCCTCGATCGCGGCATTGGCTTCGCCGGTCATCAGGCGACAGGAACGGGCGTACTCCGCGGCGTGCCGTGGATCGGTGGGGTCGGTCTGGTCCTCATGGGCCACGCCGGCCACGCCCTCCATGTCCACCGAGATGTACACGCGCATGCAGTCTCCGAGTTGCGGGGGTTTTGCAACCATGGTAGGGTGCAGGGCCAACTTCAAGGGGTACACGATGCGCCGCATACGCGCGGTCACGGTGCTGACGCTTCTCGCTGCGTGCGGCGGCACTCCGAAGCAGGACCCGATGCTGGACCAGGGGCGGCTCTACACCGACTGGCTGCTGAAGGGGCGGTTCGAGCAGCTGTACGCGAAGTTTTCGCCCGAGATGCGGAAGACCTTCCCCAGCGTGGCCGAGCTGTCGTCGTTCGTCAGCGCGACGACGGCGGAGCTTGGAGCCCAGCGCGGCGAGCCGGTGGAGCGGGTAATGACGCTGGGCGACACCCGCGTCTACACCCGTACCGCAGCGTTCGAGCGCGCCACCCGGCCCGTCGAGGTACAATGGACGGTCGACCGCTCGGGCCAGGTCACCGGGCTGCTGGTCCATGACGTGCCAGGTGATTCGGCGGCGGCGGCGGGCCCGCCCGACACGACGGCGCGCTGAGCCTCAGTACATCCGGCCGCCGAGCGGGACGTCGCTGTCCGGCGTGATGAGCACGACGTGTCCCTCGGCGTCGGGAACGCCCAGGACCAGGACCTCCGACTCGAAGCCCGCGATGCTGCGTGAGCCGAGGTTCATCGCGGCCAGTACCAGCCGCCCTGCCAGCTCCTCGGCCTCGTAGAGCTCGGTGAGCTGGGCGCTCGACCGGCGCTCGCCGAGGGGGCCGAAGTCGATCCAGAGCTTGTACGCGGGCTTCCGCGCCTTCGCGTTGAGCTCGGCGCGAATGATCCTGCCGACCCGCACGTCCAGCGCCGCGAACGCGTCGGCGCTCATTCCGCGAGCAATGTCCCCGTGATCACCGTGACCGCCTGGCCGCCAACGTGCACCCGGTCGCCGGAGGCGCGCACGCGCACCTCGCCGCCACGGGCAGAGGTCTGGTAGCCGCGGAGCTCGGTGCGGCCGAGCCGCTCGGCCCAGAAGGGCGCGAGCGAGCAGTGGGAGCTGCCGGTGACCGGATCCTCGGGGACGCCGAGCGCTGGCGCGAAGAACCGGGAGACAAAATCGCGCCCGGCCACCGAGCCGCGACTGGTGACGACGATGGCGCGCACCGGCAGCGCCGCGATGCGCCCGGAATCGGGCCGCAGCTCGCGCACCACGCGCTCCGAGTCCACCTCCGCGAGGAGATAGCCGAGATCGTTGGTACCGGTGTAGCGGACCGGCGCGCCGAGCGCCGCGGTGAGGCCGTTGGGGGGATCGACGGGGGTGAGCGGCTTGCTGGGGAGATCGAGCCAGATCCAGTCACGCTCGCGCGTTGCCGCCAGGAGTCCGCTGCGCGTGTGAAAGCGTGCCACCGAGCCCTGCGGCACGATGCCATCCTCCCATAGCGTGTGGGCACTTGCGATCGTCGCGTGGCCGCAGAGATCCACCTCGGTGGACGGAGTGAACCACCGCAGGTCGAACTCCGTTCCCCGCCGCACGAGGAACGCCGTCTCCGCGAGGTTCATCTCGCGCGCCACCAGCTGCATCCAGGTCGGATCGCGCGCTTCGGGGAGCAGGCAGACCGCCGCCGGGTTGCCGCCGAACGGCTTGTCGGTGAACGCGTCCACCTGCGAGAACGGCTGGCCGCTCATGCGTCACGCTCCGCGCCAGGGACGATCAGTCTGCGGGATGCCGGAAGATAGCACGGCATTGCCGGAGCGGAGCGATGTGGGCTACCAGTGGATGATGGTGATCCGTGGTCGCGCGTAGGCGGCGGCGGTATCGCGTGGGGTGTCGACGAGAATGGTCGTGCCGGGGAGGTCGCGCCGGCGGGCGCGCGCGGGGGCGGGCGGTCGTGCGGCGACCATCCGGAGACCTGCGGACACGGCGCGCTCCAACGCTGGCGACGCGACGACCTGCGCCGTCGCGTGGATCGTGCCGGATGCCTGCGCTGCGAGGCTCCGCCCGCCGGCGAGCACCAGCAACGCCGTGCCGGCGAGCTGAGGAATCGACACTGGAGTCATCTCAAGGCCCTGCACGAACAAGCCCGCCGTGCGGCGGGACTCCATGCCGCACGGCGGGCCCGCTCAGATTGAGGCTACGGGATCAGACATCACCATCGGTATCGTCGTCGGCAGCATCGGCCAGCTTCTGCTGGGCCTTGCCGACGCCCTGCTGGATCTTGCCCTTCCCCTGCTGGGCCAGCCCCTTCAGATGCTGGCTCCCGTCGTCGGTCGCGTCCCCTACGGCGGCACGCGCCTTTCCTTCAAGCTCCTTTGCGGCGCCGGCGACCCGATTCCTGGCCCCCTTGGCGCGCATGTCGTTGCGGTCGGTCATTGATCACTCCTCGTTCCTGGATGGCCCGCAGCAGTGCGAGCGATTCAAGATGGAGGCATCCACGGCCTTGCTCCGTGAGTAGGGTCACTGTGCCGGCGTCGCGGCGGACTCCGCCTTCGAAAGAGCCTCCGCGGCCGAAACCTCGGCATAGTGACAGGCCACCGTCGTCCGGCCCACCGGCCTGAGGAGCGGCAGCTCGGTCCGGCACCGCTCGTTCCTGAGGGGGTGGAAGCAGCGGGTATGGAACGGGCAGCCGGGAGGCGGACTCGAGGGGCTGGGCAGATCGCCGGCGAGCACGATGCGCTCGCGCTGCGCGTTGGGGTCGGGCTCCGGAACGGCGGAGAGCAGTGCCTGCGTGTACGGGTGCCGCGGATCGGCGAGCAGCGCCCCGGTGGTCCCGGTCTCGACGATGCGGCCCAGGTACATCACGGCGATCCGCTGGGCGATCTGTCGCACCACGGCGAGATCGTGAGCGATGAAGAGGTACGAGAGTCCGCGCTGCTTCTGGAGATCGGCCAGCAGGTTGAGCACCTGGGCCTGCACCGATACGTCGAGGGCCGAGACCGGCTCGTCGCACACGATGAACGCCGGCTCGACTGCGAGCGCCCTGGCGATGCCGATCCGCTGCCGCTGGCCGCCCGAGAACTCGTGCGGATAGCGGCGGGCGTAGCTCGGGTCGAGGCCGACCTCTTCCAGCAGCCTGGCGACGCGGCTCGCCGTCTCCCGGCGCGTCGCCAGGCGGTGGATCTCGATTCCCTCGGCGATCGCGGCGCCGACGGTCATGCGCGGGTTGAGCGAGCTGTATGGATCCTGGAAGATGATCTGCATCCGCCGCCGGAGGGCGCGGAGCGGTTCCCGGCCGAGGCGGAACACCTCATGGCCCTCGAAGACCGCTTCACCGGAGGTGGGCTCCTGGAGCCGGAGAATGGTGCGTCCCACGGTGCTCTTCCCGCAGCCCGATTCCCCCACCAGGCCGAGCGTCTCGCCGCGGTCGACGTCGAACGACACCCCGTCCACGGCACGCACCGGCGGCGCCTTCGCCGCGAACACGCCGCCGGCACGATAGTGCTTCACGAGGTCCCGCACGGTCAGCAGCGCCTCGGCGGTCATTCGGGTCCCTCCGCGAGCCAGCAGCGCATGCGGTGATCGGGCCCGACCTCGAGCAGAGGCGGCATGATGTGACTGCGCGGGTGCACGATGGGGCACCGCGGCCGGAAGCGGCAGCCGGTGGGCCACGCCGAGGGCGGCGGGACGCTTCCGGCAATCGGCGTGAGTCGGCCGAGGGGACCGTGGATGCGGGGAACGGAGGCGAAGAGGCCCTGTGTATAGGGGTGGGACGGGCGGGCGAAGAGCGCCGCCGTCGGCGCCTCCTCGACGATCTGACCGGCGTACATCACGGCGACGCGGTCGGCGCGGCCGGCCACGATCCCGAGGTCGTGCGTAATGAGGAGCACCGCCATCCCGCGCGATGCGCGGAGTCCGTCGAGGATCTCGAGGATCTGAGCCTGCACCGTGACGTCGAGCGCCGTCGTCGGCTCGTCGGCGATGAGAATCTCTGGCTCGGCGGCCAGCGCGATGGCGATCATCACCCGCTGACGCATGCCGCCGCTCAGCTGGTGCGGATAGGCGCGAAGTCGCGACCCGGCGTCGGAGATGCCGACCTCACCGAGCAGCCGCTCGGCGCGCGTCATCGCCTCGCGCTTCGATACGTCGAAGTGCGCGAGGATTCCCTCGGCGATCTGGTCGCCGATGGTGAAGACGGGATTCAGGCTCGTCATCGGGTCCTGGAAGATCATCCCGATCCGGCGGCCGCGGACCTGCCGCAACGCCTCGCCGCGGAGCGCGAGGAGATCGGTCTCGCCGAGGCGGATGCGGCTCGACGGGTCGATGACGCCGGGCGGGGGCACGAGCTGGAGGATCGCCAGGCTCGTGAGACTCTTCCCGCACCCCGATTCGCCCACGAGCGCGAGCGTGCGTCCGCGCTCGAGCGCGAAGCTCACGCCGTCCACCGGCGTGATCGGGCCGGCGGGCGTCGGAAACGAGATGCGGAGGTCGCTCACGTCGAGCAGGGTCGTCATGCGCCTCGGGGATCCACGGCGTCGCGCAGGGCGTCGCCGATCAGGTTGGCCGAGAGAACGGTCAGCGCGATCGCCAGGGCGGGGAAGACGCTCGCCCACGGCGCGGTGACCAGCACTTCCTTGGCGTCGAAGATCATGCCGCCCCACGAGGGCGTGGGCGGCTGGATGCCGAGGCCGAGAAAGGAGAGGCCGGCCTCGAGCAGAATCACCTCGCCGATGCCGAGCGTCGCGGCCACGAGGAGCGGCCCCATGGCGTTCGGCAGCAGGTGCCGAAACATAATCCGGGCGCCGCCGCTGCCGAGCGCGCGGGCCGCCTGTACGTATTCGCTCTCGCGGAGCCGCAGCACCTCGGCGCGCACCAGCCGGCTGGTGCCGAACCACCCCGTCGCGCCGACGACGACGATGAAGACGGCGAGCGGGATCCGCTCCCACAGGGCCAGGAGGAGCAGCAGCAGGAAGAGCCGCGGAATCGCAAGCGCGGCGTCCACCAGCCGCATGGCGACCGCATCCACCGCGCCGCCCCGGTATCCCGCGACGAGCCCGACGAGCGCGCCGAGAGTGACGGACATCATCACCGCGATCGTCGCGACCGCGAGCGAAACCCGCGCCCCGCCGGCCACGCGCGCGAGCACGTCCCGGCTCAGCTGGTCGGTGCCCATCGGGTGGGCCAGACTCGGCGGCTGGCCGCCGTGCTCGATGTCCGGCTGCTCGATCGGGCTCGCCAGCCAGAAGGGCCCGGCCACCGCGCCCAGGACGATCACCGCCAGGACGACGGCACCGATCCGTCCCGGTGTCCGGCGCCAGACCGCCGCGAACAGTGCGCGAAGCGGGCTCACGCGTGCCGCACTCTCGGGTCGAGAAACGCATAGAGCAGGTCTGCCAGGAGACCGCCTGCAATGACGAGTGCGCTGGCAAGGAGTGCCGTCCCCATCAGGAGCGGATAGTCCCGGCCGCTCACTGCGCCGGCGGCCAGACTGCCGAGCCCGGGCCAGGCAAAGACCTGCTCCACGAACACCGATCCGGTGACGAGAATCGGAAGCCAGAGTCCGAAGAGCGTGACGATGGGGAAGAGGGCGTTGCGCCACGCGTGGTGCCACACGACCCGGCGCTCGCCGAGCCCTTTGGCGCGCGCCGTCTGCACGAAGGGAAAGCTGAGCGCTTCGATCATCGCGACGCGCTGGTAGCGCATCGTCGCGGCGATGCTGACCAGCGAGAGCGTGAGCGCGGGCAGGAGAAGATGGCGGAGCAGGTCGGCGAGGCGAATGCCGAGCGGCGCGCCGGGCTCCAGCAGGACATCGTGCATTCCGCCGGGCGGCAGGAGGCGCCAGTGCGTCGCGACCAGCCAGGCGAGGAGGAGTCCGAGCCAGAACGATGGGACCGAATACCACGCGAGCGAGGCGGCCTCGAGCCAGCGGTCAGTCGCCGTGCCCTTGCGGACCGCCTGCCGGACACCGAGCCAGAGACCCAGCGTGAAGTTGAGGAGCAGTACCGTACCGCCGAGGAGGAGCGTGGCGGGAAGCCGTTCGGCGATGAGGCGGGTGACCGGGCGGCCGGACTCGATGGAGACGCCGAGATCGCCGCGCGCCGCGCCGCCGATGAAGGCGGCAAACTGGCGCGGGAGCGGCTGATCGAGCCCGTAACGTGCGCGGAGCTGGGCGATCTCCCTCGGCGTGATCGGCCGGTCGTCGCTCAGGCGGGAGAGCGGGTCACCCGGCACGATCCGCATGAGGAAGAAGAGAATGCAGGCGGCGACGGCGAGGGTGAGCAGCGCGTGCAGAGTCCGGCCGATCAGCCAGCGTCCCATGCGCTCAGCGGCCGGCGGTGTCGCGCCGCGCCGAGTCGCGTGCGGGTGCGCGCGTGGCGGTCCAGCGCCAGAGCCTGCTCCAGGGCGCGCCCGGCCGGATGTCCACGCCGCCGAGTCGGGTGCTCACGCCATACACCATGATCGGCGAATAGAGGAACACCGCCGGGGCGTCCTGCTCGACGCGGTCGATCGCGGCGCGCCAGAGATCGGCCGATCCGTCGAGCGAGACGATCGCCTTCGTCATCAGCGAATCGACGGCGGGATCGCAGTAGCGGGCGACGTTGCTTCCGCCGTGGCACGACCAGCTCTGCGGCAGGCCGGCCGGCGTCGGATCCTGCGAGGCGCCGGAGAAATCGATGTCGAACCGGCCGGCGTTCCGCCGCTCGCCGTGGACCGGTCCGTCGAGGATCGCGAGATCGGCCTGGACTCCCGCCTGGCGCAGCTGTTCCTGTACCAGTGCGGCCATCGCCTTCCGGGCGGCGCTGGGCGCCGGCACGTTGATGCTCAGCCGAAGCGGGTGGCCGCGCTTCTCGAGGATCCCGTCGCCGTTCGCATCGGCCCATCCCGCCGAGGCAAGGAGCCGGCGGGCCTCCGCCACATCCTGCGCCCCGGCTTTCGGCGTGAGCCGCGATACCCAGAGGAGCGACGACACCGGGCCGTACGGCACCGCGCCGTAGGGTCCGAGCACGGCGCGCACGATCGACGGCCGGTCGAGCGCGAGCGTGATGGCGCGGCGGACCTTCGCGTCCGACAGGATCGGATGGGGACGGGTCGTATCGCGTGGATCCCGGGTATTGAAGAGCAGGTAGACGAGAGTGGTCGAGGGGACGGGGACGAGGCGGAGCGAGCCGGTCGCCGTCACCCGGTCGGCGTTGGCGAGCGGTGGGACGACGGCGGCGAGCACGTCGGCCTCGCCGCTGAGCAGCATGTTGAGGCGGGCGTCGGGATCGGTCGCCGAGCGGAAGAGCACGCGGCCGATGCCGGGGCGGCCAAGGAAGAAGGCGTCGTCCGCCGCGAGCTCGATCAGTGTGCCGCCGTCGGCGCGCACCCAGCGATAGGGCCCGTCGCCGACCGGATGCTGCACGAAGGCCGAGTGCAGCATGCTGTCCTTCGTCATCCCGGCGAGGAGATGGGACGGCAGCGGCTGCACCTGGTAGACGGCGTCGTAGAGCTGTTCGGCGTACGGCTCGCGGTAGTGCACGACCACCCGTTCGTCGCCCTCGGCGGCGACCGAGTCGATCCGGCTCAGCAGGCCGGCGAGGGTCGGCGAGAAGGCGGTGTCGCGTGCGAGGCCGAGGGTGAAGACGACGTCGCGCGCGGTCACCGGCTTCCCGTCGTGCCAGCGGGCGCGGGGATCGAGATCGAAGACGAGCGTTACCGAGTCGCGGCGGGTCCAGCTCCGGGCGAGCTCGGGCTCGAATCCGCTGTCGCCCGAGGTCGAGCCGCCGGCCTTGAGGGTGGCGAGGCGCAGGAAGAGAAGATCGGCGACCTCGTCGTCGGCGGTGCGGCCGCGGGTGGCCTTGAGAACCGGCACCGGGAGCTGGGACTGCTCGCCGACGGCGATTACGACGGCCTGACGCGAGGCATCGGGCTTTTCGGGAGTGCACGCGAGCGTTGCCGCGAGTGCCGCGAGGGCGAGAAGGGGCGTCTGCCGCATGGCGCTCCTGACGCTGGAGGATGTCGGAGGGGTCAGGCTGAATCTAGCACCAGCGGGCGGCGCCATGCCATGCGCTCAGCGGCGCCAGGTCCACTCATCCGAGCCGAAGAAGGCGAGATGGCGAGATGCCCGATCGAGGACGCGCGCCGGGTCCAGCTGGCGCCATTCGCCGGGCCAGCCGCCGCGGGCCGCAGCCGCCAGCGCCGCGGCCACCTCCCCGAACCCCACCGGGTGCGGCAGGACCGTGTTGAGTGGTGCTTCGAGCCCCGAGGCGGGGGAGCCAAGGGTGAGCGCGGCAACCCGGCTCTGATCGTCGTCGAG
>JBLMWC010000163.1:0-24045 GCA_050257015.1 Bacillota bacterium
TTCCGCCGGCTGCCGGATGTCGTCCGCTCCGACGATCCGATCCACTCGATCGCGGGACAGGGGCCCGGCGCCGCCGAGCTGCTCGGCGATATCCCGCCGACCTGCTTCGGCGAGGGCAGCGTCTTCCAGCGACTGGTCGAGGCCGACGCGCTCATCTGCATGGTCGGGCTCGGGCTCGAGGAGGCGACGCTCCGCCATCACACCGAGGAGGCCGTTGGCGTGCCCTTCCGCTACCGGAAGCTCTTCACCGGACGGCTGCGGAAGGACGGGGTGCTGCAGAAGCGGGGGTGGGTCTACAACGTCCGCATCCTCGCCGACAACGGTTATCCCGACGGGCGGCGGCTCGAAGCGGCGGCACTGGATCGGCGCATCGCGCGGCGAGTGGCTCTCGGCCCCGGCGCGGTCATCGGCGTCCGCAGCGCCGCGCTGCACGAGTTGACGCGCGCACTGCTGGCCGACGATCCCTGGGCCACCGCCCGCGGACCCGCCGGCGATCCGGCCGCGCTGGAGGCTGCCAGGACGGGGCGCGCAAGATTGCGGGCGGAATTGCCCGCGACAGCATCGATGCGGCAGATGATCGACGCGCTCTGGTCACTGCCGAGAGACATCGTCTCCGACGGCTACGACGTGGCCCTCTCCGCGCTCGCCGGGCAGGTCCCGATGACGGTGCACGAGTTTCCCTCGGGGATGGAGGGCTGGAGCTGGATCGTTCCCGAGAAATGGACCTGTCACGAGGCGTGGCTCGAGACGCTCGACGGGCGGCGGCTCTTCTCGTACGCCGACCATCCGCTCCATGTCGTCTCCTATTCCCTTCCCTTCGACGGAGTGGTGGAGCGCGACGAGCTGCTGCGGCACCTGCACGTGCATCCCCGTCTCGCCGACGCAGTTCCGTTCGTGTTCAAGTATTACGAACGCGACTGGGGGCTCTGCTGCACGTCAGAGCAGCGCTCGGCGCTCACCGACGATCGCTACCGCGTGGTCATCCGCACCTCCTCCACGCGGGGAACGCTCAAGGTGGGCGAGGTCGTCGTGCCGGGTCGAACCGATGAGACGATCGTCCTCTGCGCGCATCTCTGCCACCCCGCGATGGTCAACGACGACCTCACCGGCGTCGTGGTCGGCATCGACGTCGTGCGCGCCCTTCGGTCCCGGCCCACGCCACGGTTCACCTATCGGCTGCTGATCGTGCCGGAGACGATCGGCTCGGTGGCGTTTCTCAGCCAGCACCCCGAGCTCATCCCGCGGATGCGCGGCGGCCTCTTCCTCGAGATGCTCGGCCGTGACGCTCCCCACGCGCTTCAGCTCTCCCTCGACGGCAGCACCGCGATCGACCGCTGCTGCGTGCACGCGCTGGAGGCCGGCGAGGCCGATGCGTGGACCGCGCCCTTCCGGGGACTTGCCGGCAACGACGAGCGCCAGTTCAATGCGCCCGGAGTGCGGGTGCCGATGCTCTCGCTGACGAGACAGCTGCACCCGTCCGATTCGAATTTCCCGTATCGCGAGTACCACTCGAGCGCCGACACGCCGGACCTCGTCCCGGACGGATCGCTGGAGGCGTCGCGCGATCTCGTGCTGGCCATGCTCCGGACGATCGAGCGGAACATCACGCCGGTCAACCGATACGCGGGCGAGATCTGCTGCTCACGCTACGGCATCCACGTCGACCCGGCCATCGACCCCGCGGGGCACAAGGCGCTCTTCGACGTGCTCTTCCGCATCGACGGCACGCAATCGGTGGTGGAGATCGCCGACGCCTGCGGCGTTCCCTTCGACAGCGTCTGGCGAATCGTGGAGCAGCTGCGTCACCATGGGCTCATCATGGAGCAGTCATGAGAGTCCTGATCGATTCGGGCACCTCGAACTGCCGGAACCTCGGCGACGTCGCGGTGCTGCAGGCCGCGGTCGAGCGACTGCGCGCCTTCCATCGCCAGGTCGACCTGCACGTCTTCACCGCCGATCCCCCGGAGCTGCAGCGGCACTGCCCGGGGGTGTTGCCGATCGACGAACTTGCCCGGCGCGAGTGGATCGCGGCGGAGTTCGGTCACGAGCGGGAGGCGCACGGGCCGCCGGGCCGGCCGGTGGACCGCATCCGCGCGCTGATTCGCCGGGCCCGGCACCGCCGCCGGCCCGGCGCGCACACCGCCGCCGGCCTCGCGAGGCAGATGGACGGAATCGACCTCCACGTCGTGTGCGGTCAGGCTACTCTCGCCGACGCCGACCGGCTGCACGCGCTCTGCCTGCTCCGCACCGCGTCGCTCGCGCTCGCGCGCGGTATTCCGGTGGCGTTCTTCAGTCAGGGGATCGGGCCGCTCGCCGATCCGGCGATCCTGGAGCTCTCGCGCACCGTCCTCGGCTCCGCCGCGGTGATCGGGATCCGCGAGGACCGCGTCGCGGGACCGCTGCTGGAGCGTCTCGGCGTCCCGGCCAGCCGCGTCTTCCTGACCGGCGACGACGCGGTCGAGGCGGCATATGCCGCGCGGCCCGCCGCGCCCGGTAACGGGCTCGGCGTCCATCTGCGGATCGCGCCCCTGGCAGCGAGCTCACCGGCCGCGATCGAGCGCCTGCGCCCCATCCTGCAGGAGTCCGCCCGTGCGCACGGCGCAGCGATGATTCCGCTGCCCATCTCCCACCACCGTCATGGCGGCGCGTACGACCCGGCCACGATCCGGGCGCTCCTTGCCGGCTACGAGGACGGATCCGACGGCGGCGCGACGACCGACACGCCGGCCCGGGTCACCCGGTCCGCCGGGCGATGCCGCGTGGTCGTGACCGGCGCGTATCACGCCGCCGTCCTCGCACTGGCCCAGGGAGTTCCGGCGATCTGTCTCGGCCAGTCAGAGTACTACCTGCAGAAGTTCCGCGGTCTGGCGGACGGGTTCGGAGCCGGCTGTCAGGTCGTGCGCCTGGACGAGCCGGAGCTCTGGACCCGGCTCCGCGAGGCGATCGACGGCGCGTGGGAGCAGGCCGACTCGCTGCGTCGCCCGCTCCTCGAGGCCGCCGAGCGGCAGATCGCGAGCGCGCGCTCGGCGTACGCCACGCTCCGGCGCCAGCTCGACGGGTCCTCGAGCGGGCGCCCACCGGACCCGGACCGCGCCCAGCGGAACGACACCGTCGAGGCCTCTGTCCCTGCTCCAACGCCAGGAGGCCGGCGATGACGAGGACAGGCGAGCCGGCCTCCGTCGCACTGGTGGTGGATCACCCGCAGCGCGATCTCGCCGGCCTGGTACTGACGGCGCTCGACCTGTGCCGACGCGGAATCGCCGTGCATCTCGTCCCGCTCAACCTCCAGGCGCACGAGCTCTGGTCGCTGGGGCCCGACCTCGTAGTGCTCAACTACGTCCGGCCCGGAAACGACCGCCTGGCCCGGCAGCTCCTCGAGGCGGGGATTCGAGTCGGCGTCCTCGACACCGAAGGCGGCGCCTGGGAGGATTGCCACGCGTACAGCGAGCTCTTCTGGCGGGACCGTGCGCTGCTCCGCCAGCTCTCGTTCGCCTGCATGTGGGGCCCCCGCCTGGCGCAGCACGTCGTCTCCGAGGGACTCCTGGATCCGGAGCAGGTCGTCGTCACCGGCTGTCCTCGGTTCGACTTCTACTCCCCGCGCTGGCGGGCCGTCTTCGCCGGCGGCGACGAGCCGCGATCGCTCATTCTCATCAACACGAGCTTCTCCTACGGGAACCCGCGCTTCGCTTCGCCGGAGCGGAACCGGGAGCGGCTGCAACGCGAGCTCGGTCTGGGCGCCGAACGGGTGGAGGCCTACCTCGCGGCGGAACGCCGGGCGGTGGACGGGATGGTGGAGCTTGCCCGCTCGCTCTCCGCCGACGTCCCCGAGTGCCAGGTCGTCCTTCGGCCGCATCCGTTCGAGGATCCCGCGGCGTATCAGAACGCGCTGCGGGGCTGCCCGGGCGTGTCCGTCGATACGACCGGCCCCGTCCAGCCGTGGATCTTCCGGTCCGCGGCCGTCGTCCAGCGCAGCTGCTCGACCGCCATCGAAGCTGCGCTCGCCGGCGTGCCCGCACTCTCGCCGCAGTGGATTCAGGCGCCGGCAGTCGTCCCGGTGGCCGAATCGGTGAGCGTCCCCTGCGCCACCTACGAGGAGCTGCGGCTCCGGGTGCGCTCGATCCTGGCGCCGAACGGCGGAACGGAGCCGGCGCCGCGAGCGCCGCAGCCGGTGCTGAACGAGTGGTTCCATCACTGCGACGGGCTGGCGCACAGCCGGGTCGGCGACACCGTGGCGGCGCACCTCCCCGCTCGCCGCAGCGTCGACGCGCGGCAGTGCCGACAGCGGCTCTACGGTCTCGCCGACGAGTCAGCGGGTCTGCAGCGGCGTCTCGGCGCGCGGCTCCGGTACCATCTCCGGATTTCGCCTGACCAGTCGTTCCGGCCGGGCCAGCAGTCGGCGGCCGACGCGTGGGACCGGTCCGACAAGCGGTTCGGCGCCGACGACGTGACGGCGGTGGTGTCCGCGATCCACGCGGCAACGAACGCGCAGGGCCGCGCCGCCGAGCCGGTGACTGTAGCGCCAGCCCGGGCGGAGCGCTGGGCCGGCCGGTTCCGCTGCCGCTCCGTCACCATCAGTCCCGCCGGGTGATCGGATGCCAGCCTCCACCCGCGCGCGGATTCCGACCGTCGTCATCCTCTGCCCCACCGCCTGGGGCATCCGCAACGTCGTGCTGTCGGGGATGCTCGACTCGATGCGCGAGGGAATGCACGTCCATCTCCTCACCACCGCGCAGGCCGACAACGCCGTCTCCGAGCGCTGGGAGGGGGCCGGGCAGGAGGAGATGCTCTGTCTGGATGTGAAGCATCATCGGGCGCATGACCTGCTGCGTGTCGTGCTTCAGGCCTCGTTCGCGGCGCGCCACGGACTCACGACCTACCGGATCTTCAATCGGTGGCGGCGCCGGGGCCAGCCGCCGCTGCGGCGTTTCTGGAACGCGACGGTCCAGGGTCTGGCGGCGGCGGGCGCGAAGGATCCGCTCTTCCGCTGGCAGGTCGCCGCGGACCGACGGCTGACACGGGCCCGCCGCAACCTCGCGCCGATCGTCGCGCAGCTCCGCGCGCTGGCGCCCGATCTCGTCGTGTCGACGAGCTGCGTCGTGCGGGACGAGGCCGCCTACCTGCTCGCCGCTCAGGAGCTCGGGATCCCCACGCTCGGCTGCATCCTCAGCTTCGACAACCTGACGAGCAAGGGAATCCTTCCGGTCTTCGATCACTACGCGGTCTGGAGTGCCCGGATGGGCGCCGAAGTGCTGCGGCTCTATCCCGACCGCGACCCCCGGCGCATCCACGTCACCGGCACGCCGCAGTTCGATGTCCACCGGCGCGAGGACCTGCGCTGGTCGCGCGCGAGGACGCTGCAGAAGCTGGGGCTCAGCCCTGGGGACCGCTACCTCGTGTACGCCGCGAACTGCGCCACGTACACGCCGACGGAGCCGGAGCTGGTCGGTGCGTTCCTCCGGCGGTGCGAAATACACCCGGTCCTGTCCGGTCACCGTATCGTCGTTCGCCCTCATCCGGGCGACGATCCGGCGCGCTGGCGTCCGCTCGCCGAATCAGACCCGCGCCTCGTACTGAGCTGGCCGCGCTCGGCCGACGGCCGCTTTTCGAGCGAGGAGGCGCAGGCGCGGCTCGTCAGCACGCTGGCCCACGCCGACGTCTGTCTCAACATGGCATCCACGATGAGCCTGGACGCTGCCGTGCTGGATACGCCGGTCGTGTGCGTTGCCTTCGCTCTCGCCACAGGCAGTCTGGAGGACTGGCTCGCCGGCGCCTGCTACACGACGACCCACTACGCCCCGATCGCGGCATCGGGCGGAGTGCGCATCGCGACGTCTCTCGATGCGCTGGTGGCGGAGACGGCTTCCAGCGTGCTCGCCCCCGGGCGCGATCGCACTGCCCGCGCGACGCTCGCGGACGACGTGTGCGGACCGACCGACGGCCGTGCAGCGGAACGGCTCGGCGCCCTCATCCGGAACCTCGTCGGTTCGGACGGCGCCCCGGCCGAGTCGTTCCCCGGGCAGTCCGCGCGCAAAGGCAGCCGCGTCGCCGCGGGCGGGGGTGCGGTATGACCGTCGACCTCCAGCCACGTCTCCCCGGCATCGTCGAGCACCTGCGGTTCAGCGACGAGGAATGGATCGCCGAATCCGCGCCGGCCCGGACACTGAAGGCCGGCTGCGCCGTCGTCGTCTGCACACGGCACCGGCCGGCGCTCCTCTCCCGCTTTCTCGATTCCCTGGCGGACCAGTCGCCCCGCCCGGCCCAGCTCTTGATCGTGGACTCGAGCGCGGATATCGAATCCCGCGCGGTACTCGAGCGGCATCCCCGGCGACGCGAGCTCGCCGACCGCATCGACTATCGACGGGTCGATGCATCGCTCGCCGGCGTGACAAGGCAGCGCAATCTCGGACTCTCGCTGGTCGAGACCGATCTCGCCGCCTTCTTCGACGACGACATCGTTCTGCTGCCCGGCTGTCTCGCCGCGCTCGAGCGGGCCCACCGCGCTGACGACACGCTGGTCGGCGTCGGGGCCCACATCGAGAACGAGCCCGCCGTGCCGTCGCCGATCTGGCGCCTGCGCCGCCTCCTGTTCATCGTCCCGACCCTCGCGCCGGGGCGCTACTTCGGATCCGGCGTCTCGACGCCGTGGGGATTTCTCGGCGCGACCGACGGCCTGGTCGAGGGCGACTGGCTCCCCGGCGGCGCGGTGATGTGGAAGACCGAGGCTGCCCGCGCCAACGGCTTCACCGCCGGACTCGACGGTTACGGAATGGGCAACGATCTCGAGTTCAGCCTCAGGATCTCCCGCTTCGGCCGGCAGGCCGTCGCCGGCGACGCGCGGCTCATCCACCTGCAGGAAGGCGGCGGCCGCCCCGATCCGCGGCGGCTCGGCTACGAGTCACTGCGGAATCGTCGCTACATCCACCGCATCGGCGGCGGAGATACTACGGCACTGAAGCTGTGGTTCGCCTATGCGATGCTGGTCGAGACCGGTCTCCAGTCGCTGAACCTCCTGCGGCCCGGCCGGACCCGCGACACGTGGGAATACCTGCGCGGCGTGGGGCACTTCGTCCGGGAGAGTCTGCGGGGCGCGCCGCTGCCGGGCTCGCCGCACCGGGAGGAAGGCGCACATGTCGCGCGCTAGCACCGCCCGCACCGCGATGGTCGGCCAGGCGACCGCCGCCGCGGAGCCCGCTCCGCGGCGCTGGCTCCAGCGCGTCTGGGGACTCCCCTACATCCACGCCCGCCAGGACTGGTCGGTCGTCTGGCCGACACTCGCCGCGATGCCGCGCGAAGGCGTCCGGCTCCTCGATGCCGGCTGCGGGCGCGGCCGGTGGGCGCTCGAGCTCGCGGCGCGCCGACCGGGATGGCAGATCGTCGGACTCGATCGCGATGCCGGGGCGCTTCGGATCGCGGAGTCCGCCCGGCGGAAGCTCGGACTCGAGAATCTCTCGTTCGTGCAGGCCGACTTCGCCGACTTCCGCGCGCCGCCGGCGTTCGACGTCGTCCTCTCCGTCTGCTCGGCACACTATCTCGCGGCAGCGGGGGGCGGCAACGCCCTGTTCCAGTGCTTCGCGGCCGCGCTCAAGCCACACGGTCGCCTCGTGCTGTATGCGCCCCGCGCGGCCGGCGAGGCGCCGTGGCTTCCCTTCCTGCCGCGCCCGGTCTGGCACGACGTCTTCACGGCGGCGCAGCTTCGCGCCCTGTGCACGGCGAACGGATTCCGGGTCAACCGGCTGGAAGGAGAGCTGGGACGCGCGGGCACCGTCGTGAAGCAGATCGACATCCTCGCCGCCGGCCGCTGGCGGCGCCTCGCGCTGGCAGCCGGGCTGTACGGCGTCGAGTATGCGCTCGCCGCATGGGACCGCCGCCGCCGCAATCGGCCCGGCAGCGCGACGCTCATGTGGCTGCTGCTGGCCCAGCGGCAGTCGAGCCCCGCCGATCGCGGCGTGCGCTCGCCGCCGCCCGCGGCGGTGATGGAGGCGGTCTGATGCGACCCGCGCAGCTGCTGATGTTCTGGGACTACGACACCCAGTGGGGCACCGACGCCGACCGCCGGCGCGGCCTCCCGGAGCTGCCCGCCAGCGGGCGCCTGGAGTTCGAGTGCACCGAGCGGCTCCTCGAGCTCCACGCGCGGTATCAGATCCCCGCGTGCTTCGCCGTGGTCGGCGCCGCCGCACTCCCCGGTGGCCGGCCGTATCACGATCACGAGCAGGTGCGCGCGCTGCACGCCGCGGGACATGAGGTCGCGAGCCACGGTTTTCGCCACGAGTGGATCCCGGAGCTGACCGCCCACGAGCTCGACGAGATGGTGCGGCGCAGCAAGGCAGTGCTGGAGCATTGCATCGGCGCGCCGGTGACGACGTTCGTGCCACCGTACAACCAGCCGTTCGACCACGCTCCCGGCCTCTCGTTCAGCCGCTCCGAGCGCCGGCTCGTTCCGCGCGACCGCACCGATCTGGGCGCGCTCTGCCGCGCGCTCGCCGCGGCCGGCTACGGCTTCTGCCGCGTGGCGTATCGTCCGCTTGCGCTCCGCGCGGCAGATCGCATCGCGCGGCGGCGGGTGGACCGGCCCGGGCGCCTGGAGTCGATCGGGGGAATCCGGTGCGTCCGCCTCAACACTGCCGGCGGGTTTGCGGAAGAGAGCCTGGCGCTGGTCGAGCGGACGGCGCGGAGCGGCGGAATCGCGGTGGTCTACGGCCACCCTCACTCGCTGCACGCGGGAAACACGCAGGACGAGCGCTGGCTGGTGCCCTTCCTCGATCGCGTCGACGAACTGCGCGCCGAGGGCCGGATCGAGGCGGTCCTGCCCCGCACGCTGCTGCTGCAGGAAGCGGCGACCGCATGAGACTCTGCGTCGTGTCGTTCAAGCAATGCTGGCAGGATCCCACCGGACGGTGGTTCTCGTACGGCGGCTTCCCCGCACAAATGGACGCCCTGCGCACGCTCTGCGACGACATGACGATCGTCATCGTCCGGTCGTTCGCACGGGCCGGCGGCATGCCGCTTCCGGAGGACGCCCGGGTCGTCGCGCTTCGGAGCCCGACCGGCATCGACTTCCGGCGGAAGCTCTCGGTCGCCGCCCATCTGCCGTACTACCTCAGCCGAATCGCCCGCGAGGTCGGCGAGGCGGACGTGGTCCACACCCCGGTGCCGGGCGATCTGCCGTATATCGGCCTTGTGCTCGCCCTGCTGCAGAGGAAGCCGCTTTTCGCGCTCTACAACGGCTCCTGGGTCCGGAACTCGGAGACCACGATCATGAACCGCATCACCCGGCAGACGATGCGGTGGCTCGCGCGCGGACGAAACGTGATGCTCGCGGTCGGCGACGGCGACCTGCCTCCCGCGCCCGGCATGGAGTGGCTCTACGCCACCTCGCTCACGCGGGCAGAGATCGCCGCCACGCCGGTCAACGACGACCGCGGGCTCTCGACGCCGCCCCGGCTCATCTACGCCGGCCGCCTGAGCGTCGAGAAAGGCGTGCCGGTGCTGCTGGAGGCGCTCAGGATCCTGCGGGAGGAAGGGCTCACTCCCTTCCCGCTGGTCACTCTGGCCGGGGACGGTCCGGCGCGTCCGGAGATCGAGGCGCGCGTGCGCGAGCTCGGCCTTGGCGCGACGGTCCGGTTTGCGGGACAGCTCGATCGGGCCGCGCTCGCGCTCGAGCTGCGGGCGGCCGACGCGTGCGTACATCCGTCGTACACCGAGGGCTACTGCAAGGCGTGGCTCGACGCGATGGCGCAGGGGCTGCCGGTGCTCACCACCGAAGTCGGCGCGGCGCGCGGTGTCGTCGGCGCGGGCGGCGAGAGAGGGTGGCTCGTTCCACCAGGCGATCCCGCCGCGCTCGCCGCCGGGATCCGGCGCGTCGTCACGGAGGCGGCCGACTGGCCCGCGCTCCGACGCCGCTGCCGGGAGTATGCGTCCAGTCGCACGCTCGAGGCGTGGGCGGAACAGATCGGCCGGACCTGCGCCCGGCGCTGGCATTCCACCGCCGCGGAAGGAGTGCTGCAGCCGTGGCCACGGTGATGATGGACGCCGTCCTCACGCCGCTGCCGGAGCTGGTACGGCAGAAGCGGCAGCTGCGCGCGGCCAACACGGCCGGAAGCCGCTGGGTGATGGCGATCCTGGTCATCTGGGGCGCCGGCCTCGTCATCGGACTGCGGGCCTCCGTCGCGATGCTGACCGTCCTCGGATTCGCCGCTGCGATCGCCGGGCTCCGGCGCCCCCGCCTCGGCCTCATCGCCGCCGGGGTGCTGTGCACCCTGGACCCCCTGATGAGCTCGCTGATCTTCACCGGCGGGCTCCTGCGGTGGAACACGGTGAATTATCTCCTGCTCCTCGTGGCGCTCCTCTGGCTGCCGCTCTTCTGGCGGCGGCGCGACGGCTCGCTGCGGCTGATCGAGGCGTGCGCAGTGCTCCTCGCCCTGGAGCTGATCATCAGTCCGGACTGGAGACAGGGAACGCAGGATCTCGCCGGGCTTTGCGCGGTGTTCGGGCTGGTCGTCTACCTGGGACGGCGCCGGTTCAGCCGCGCCGACTGGTACTGGCTCGGCGTCGTGTGCGGCACCCTGGCGGCGGCCGGCGGCGTCGTGTTCTTCCTGCAGCGCGCGTCGTTGCCGGTCATCAACGCGAACGCCTGGGCCTTCTTCCCCCTCACCGGGCTCTTCGCCGTCTGCATCGCACTGCCGTGCTCGCTCGACCGCCGGCGGGGACCGCTCGTGCTCACATCCCTCGCCGGGGTGCTGATGGTCTGGGTATTCCTGAGCGGCAGCCGGGGAAGCATGCTCGTGGCCAGTGTGTGCGGCGTCTATGTCGTGCTCGCCGCTCACGGCATCGGGCGCCGCGCGACCCTGCTGGCAATCGCGGCGCTCACCCTCCTCGCGACCACCACGCAGTTCACCGACCTGCAGCGTCAGTCGCTGGAGCGGGTGCGGATCCTGTTCGACAGTCAGGCGAAGCTCGTCGATCGCACCAGCCACCGCTCCGAGCTGCTCCTCGGCGGGTGGTACATCTTCCTCGACAATCCGCTCGGCGTCGGCACCGGCGGCTTCACCGCCGTGTGGCGCGATATGGACCGGCGCGACGGCATCCCCGCCGCCGACCGGTACCGGGACAAGGCGGTGCACGCCGGCTGGGTGAAGATGCTGGCGGAGAACGGTCTCCCTGGATTCGCGCTGCTGGCGGCGTTCGTCATGTCGTTCGCCGTGCGCGGCCTCCGCCGGCCGTACCGGAGCATGCAGGCGCTGGGACTGCTCACGACCGCCGTGCTCGCGCTCGAGCTGATCTCGACCGAGTACCAGAGCAAGGGACTGTGGTTCATGGCCGCGGCCACGATGGCGATGCTGGGCGCGGGCAGCCCGCTCCGCCGGAGGCGCCGCGCATGAGCGGACTTCGCGTGGCGCTGGTCGCCGGGACGCTGGGGCGCGGCGGGGCCGAGAAGCAGTTCGTGTACATGGCCACGGCGCTGCGGGAAGCGGGCGCCGAGGTGCGCACGTACTCGATGACGCGCGGCGAGCACCACGAGGATGCGCTCGCGGAGCATGGTCTCGCGCCGACGTGGGTGGGCTGGAGCGCACTGCCGCCGCTCCGGGCGGCGGCGCTGGCGGCTGCGGTGTCGCGGTTCCGGCCCCACGTCCTGCAGGCAGGGCACTTCTTCCTCAATCTCCACGTCACCGCCGCGGCAGCCCTCACCGGCGCCGTCGCGCTCGGGGCGATCCGCAGCGACGTGCGCTACGAGCTGGCCACACACGGACGCTGGGGCCCGCGGCTGCTCCGCATGCCGCCCGATCTGATCACCAATACCTGGGCGGCGAAGGCCGCCGCCGAGCGGCTTGGCCGGCAGCCCGCCACCGTCCACGTCGTGCCGAACGTGATCGACCTCGCCGCGTTCGACGTCGCCGCGGGCGCTCCGTCGGATTCACGCCGACCGGGGGCCGTCGCACTCGCGGTCGGCAATCTCCTTCCGGTCAAGCGTTTCGACCGTTTCCTGGAAGCCCTGGCCGCCGCACGGCGCCGAGGTATCGCACTCGCCGGCGCGGTGGTGGGCGACGGTCCGGAGCGGGCCGCGCTCGAAGGCCTGGCGGCCCGACTCGGGCTGCTGCCCGACGGCGTGCGCTTCCTCGGCGCCCGGAGCGACGTGCCGGCGCTGCTCGCCGACGCCGATTTCCTGGTGGTGACGTCGGGTCACGAGGGATTCCCCAACGTCGTGCTCGAAGCCTACGCCGCGAGCCGGCCGGTGATCGCGACGCCATGCGGAGACCTGGAGCGGCTGGTCCGCGAGGAGACGACCGGATTCGTGGTGCCGTTCGACGACGTGGACGCGCTGGCGGACCGGATGGCAAGGCTGGCGGAATCGGCCGAGCTTCGGCGGCGGGCCGGCGTCGCTGGCCGAAGTCTGGTGGAGCGGAGCTACGGCCGGGCAGCACTGGCCGGGCATCTGCTCGGGGCCTATCAGGCGATCGCGGCGCGCCGCCGTTCACCGCAGCTCGCTGAGGTGCTGGCATGAGCGCGCGCGGCGGGGAGCGGAAACGGAACAGGCCGGACGTCTCCGCCCGGCCTGCTCCCGCGTCACGGCTGCTGCCGTCAGTTCGTCTTCAGCACCACGAAGGCGTGGAAGGTCGTGCCCGTCGACCGGAGCGGGCTGTAGGAGCGACCGATCGGCGCCGGGGGCGTGATCGCCGTCATGGGGAGCGAAATCGAGCCGCCGCCGTAGGTGCCCTGCGCGACCGGCGCCCCGAAGAAGTTCTGCGCGTCACGGACTTCGTAGGTATCGCCGGTCCGCAGCACTCCGGAGAGGTCGGCGCTGGCGCTGGACAGGTTCGACCAGTTGTACACCGTGATGTTGGCACGGCCGGCCTCGTACCGGTTGGGCCGCACGAGGACGTACAGGCCCGAGGTCGGCGGGGAGGCGGCGGACCAGTAGAGGTTGCCCGACTGCGTGACGCTCGACCAGGTGCCGAGCGACGTGCCGCCGACGGTCCGGTTGTTGGTCAGCGTCAGCCCCTGATTGCTGGTCGAGCCGGCGCCCAGCCACAACGTGAGCTCCGCGTCGGTCCACTGCCAGGTGTTGTTGTTCGTGATCGTCAGGTTCGTGATCGACGAGCCGCCGACGTAGAGATCGGGATTGTGGGTGTACGGACCGATCGAGCCGTTGTTGAACGAGGTGTTTCCGTCGATCCGGAGATTGTTCAGCTCGCCGGTCGTCGGGGAATAGGCGTGCAGGCCGAATGCCCAGTTGTCGAAGACGATGTTGTCGGTGATGTACTTGGTGCCGGTCGACCCGTTGAAGTACACCCCGTGATCGAGGTTCGCGTGGGTCCCGTTGTTGTAGATGATCGACCCGTAGACCTCGGCGTTGGGTGCCTCGTTCCACGCGCCGACGCCGCTGACGCCGGCGTCGTGGATCACCATGTTGATCAGCCGGCTGCCCGGTGCCTTCAGGTTCACGCCGATGCTGCTGCTGCTCGTCGGGTTGGAGCTCATGACCTCGAGGCCCCAGAACGACACGTAGGAGCCCATGACGAGGATGGTGCCGTCGATCGTGGCGCGCTCACCCGGATACTGGCGCACGACGATCTGCTGCGACGTGTTGCCGTTCAGGTAGTTGGTGAACTGCCCGCTGTAGCGGCCGCCTCGAACCCAGATCGTATCGCCGGCCACGACGCCCCGGTTGCCGCTCAGGGCGCTGGCGAGGTCCCAGGGACTCGTGATGCTGCCGCTGCCGCCCGAAGAGCCGTTCGGCGAGACGTAGTACCCGGCATGCGTCGTCGTTCCGCCACTGGAGGTGGTGGTCGCGGTGTCGGTCACGGCGGTGGTGCCGCTCACGCCGTCGATCGTCGCCTTGATCGACGTCGAGCCGGCGGTGACGGCCAGGACGAGGCCGCTGCTCGAGACGGTCGCGACCGCCGCGTTGGAGCTGGACCAGGTCGTCGTCCGTCCGGTCAGGACGTTGCCGCTGGCATCCTTCGCCGTGGCGGTGAGCTGCAGCGACTGGCCGAGGGCGAGGGTCGCGCTGGTCTTGCTCATCGTGACGCTGGCCACGGCCACGGTGGACGCCCCGACCTGCACGGTGGAGGTCCCGGTCTTCCCTTCCGACGTGGCGCTGATGACGGCACTGCCGGCGGCGACGCCGGTGACGAGGCCGGTCGAGGAGACGGTCGCGACAGTCGCGTCCGAGGAGGTCCAGGTCATCGAGCGGCCGGTAAGGACTGCGCCGGCCGAATCGAAGGTGCTGGCGCTGAGCTGAACGGTCTGGCCGACCGTGACCGAGGCCGAGGTGGGCGTGACGGCGACGCTGGCGACGGGATCCACGGGAGCCGACGTGACGGTCACCGAGGAGGTGCTGCTCGCGGTTCCGGAGGTCGCCTTGACGCTCGCGCTGCCGGTCGAGACGCCGGTGATCGCGCCGGTGGAGGAGACCGTCGCCACCGCCGGGTTGGAGCTGGCCCACGTGACCGTCTCACCGGCGAGAGTGGTGCTGTCCGCGGCGAGAGTGGTGGCGGACAGGGTGAGACTCTGTCCCACGATGAGGCTCGCCGTGTCGGGCGAGATGACGACCGATGCGACCGGCAGCGCGGCGTCGGAGATGGTAGCGGTCGCGGTATCGCTGACGCCGTTGGCCGTCGCGACGATCAGGGCCGTACCGGCTTTGATCCCCTTGACGGTCCCCGAGCTCACGCTGGCCACGGTCGGATCGGAGCTGCTCCAGCTCGCTATTACGCCATCCACCGTCTGCCCCATGCGGTTCCGGGGAGTGGCGGTGAGCGTGGTCTGCTCGCCGACGGCGAGGGTGAAGGAGCTGGGGGTGATCGTCAGCGAGGTGACGGTGGTCTTGTTGCTGCCGCCGCCGGGAAGGCCGCCGCGCTTGAAGGTGCTTTCCGCGACGGGGTTGCCGCCGTCGGCACCGGTGAGACCGTCGGTGACGTCCGAGCAGGCCGAGAGAAGGGTGGAGATGGCGCAAACGGCGCTGACGAGCACAGGTGCCCGAGCCGCGAGGAGGCGGAACATGCTTGACCTCATCAATGTCCGGTGGGGCGGCTCGACTGGCGTGGCACGCGTGGATGCGTGCTTTAGCCTCGTAGCTTTGCGCCCCCGGCTTTCACCGGGTTTGCCGTTGACCGCGGCCCTCGATGAGGGCAAACGCGATACTGGTACTGTCCCGGGGATCCAGCCCCGGAAATTTCACCTATAAGGATTGCGGTATGGACGGTACGGCGCAAGCCCAGAGTGAAAGACAGTGCTGACAATGATTTGTAGTTCGATTGAACTTCAATCGAATCTGTAGCCGGCAATATTGCAATAAGTTGCAGTCGAGTATGTGATCTGGATCACACTCTGGCTGAACAGTTTTTATACGGTCTGTCTGGTTTTGCAGCAGTGGCCGTCCAGCCGAGCGAGGTCGGCGGGTCCCGGTGCACCGGAAAGGAGTCCGATGCGGGTCGCGGTGTTCACCAATCAGTTCCCCGCACGCATGAACACCTTCTTCGCGCGCGATCTGCGCGCGCTCATCGACTGCGGCCTCGAGGTCGACGTCTACCCGTTCTATCCCCCGGATCCGTCGTGCTGGCCGATGGTCCCGGCCCTGCTCGGCCCGGACATTCTGCCGCGCGAGCGGGTCCGTCATTTCGCCGCCTTCGAGCTGGCGCGCGCCCTTCGGCCCTGGCCGCCGCGCCGAGCCGCCGCCTTCCTCCGCGATTCCGCCCGGATCGTCGGCTCCGCCGCGCGCTACGGCCTCGCGCCGGTCGCCAAGTCGGCCTACGCCGCGGGATATGCCTGGGCCAGCGCGAACCGCTTCGGCGCGCCGCGTTACGATCACGTGCTCGCGTACTGGGGGAACTACGCCGCGTCGGCAGCGTACCTGTTCCACCGGCAGACGCAGCCCGGAGTGCCGTTCTCGATGTTCGTCCACGCCCGCATGGACCTCTACCGGCAGCCCGCATTCCTGTCGCAGAAGCTGCTGTACGCCGACAACATCTTCGTCGTCTGCGAGTTCAATCGACGCTACCTGCGCGAGCACTACCCGTCGATCTATCCCCGGATCGCCGAGCGGATCCACGTGCATCACCTTGGCATCCCGCTCGACGACGTCCGCTTCGAGCCGGCTCCGCGTCCCGCTAACCAGCTCCTCGCCGTCGGGAACCTCGAACCGCTGAAGGGATTCGCCGGCCTGATCGAGGCGGTGGCCGCCCTCCGCGCCCGCGGCGTGCACGCCCGGCTCGACCTGATCGGCGGCGGGGAGCAGGAGCGGGAGCTCCGCCATCTGGCCGGGCGTCTCGGCCTCGCCGACGTCGTGACCTTCCGCGGCGTGCTCCCGCCGGACGCCGTCCTCGCGGCGATGCGCGCGGCGACGATTCTGGTGCATCCGCCGATCTCGCCCGACGCGATGCCGACGGTGATCAAGGAGGCGATGGCGGTGGGCACGCCGGTGATCGCGTCGGACCTCGCCGGCATCCCCGAGATGCTCGACCAGGGGCGCTGCGGCGTGCTGGTCCCGCCCGGCGACGGCGACGCGCTGGCCCGCGCGATCGCCGCACTGCTGGCGGACCCCGATCGCCGCCGGCACTATGCGGAATCGGGGCGGCGACACATGGAGCGGCGGTTCGATCAGCGGACCAACGGCGCCGCACTGGCCCGCCGGCTCGCGACCACGGTGAGACGGGAGCAGCTCCATGACTGCGCCTGACCTGCCGCTCGTCTCGCTCATCGTGCCCTGCCGCAACGAGGAGCGTCATATCGACGCGTGCCTCGACTCGCTCCTCGACAACGGCTACCCGACCGATCGGATGGAGATCCTCGTCGTGGACGGCATCAGCGACGACGGCACCCGTCCGCTCGTCGCCGCGCGCGCCTGGCGGCACGCCTGCATCCGCCTCCTCGACAACCCGCGCCATGTCACGCCGGCCGCGCTCAACATCGGCGTCGCCCAGGCGCGGGGATCGGTCGTCATGCTGATCGGCGCGCATTCCACCTACCCGCCCGGCTACATCCGCACGCTGGTCGACGAGCTCGCGTCGAGCGGCGCCGACGGCGTCGGCGGTACCTGCACCACCTGTCCCGGCGCCGCCACGCCCGTCGCGACGGCGATCGCCGTCGCGCTCGCGCATCCCTTCGGCGTCGGCAACTCGTGGTTCCGGATCGGCACCCGCGAGCCGCGCTGGGTCGACACCGTGCCGTTCGGCTGCTACCGGCGTGACGTCTTCGAGCGGGTCGGAGGGTTCGACGAAGAGCTGGTGCGGAACCAGGACGACGAGTTCAACCTGCGCCTCCTCCGGCGCGGCGGACGCCTGCTCCTCGTTCCGGCGGTGACGTCGCGGTACTATGCGAGAGCCTCGCTCCGGCAGCTCGCGCGCATGTACTACCAGTACGGGCTGTACAAACCGCTGGTCATCCGGAAGGTCGGCGCCGTCATGACGCTGCGGCAGCTGGTTCCGGCCGCCTTCGTCGCCGCGCTCGGCGGCAGTCTGCTCCTCGCGGCGATCGTGCCGCAGGCCCGGCTTCTCCCCGTCGTCGTCGCCCTGGCCTATGCCGCCGCCGCGGCCGGCGCGGCGCTGGGCGCGCTTCCCCGTCATGGCGTTCGCTGCGCGCTGGCACTCATGGCGGTCTTCCCCGTGCTCCACGTGAGCTACGGCGCCGGCTTCCTCGCGGGCACGCTGCGTCTGGCCGGCTTCACCCCTCGACGGGCACCGGCGACCAGCGCCGTGCCGCTGTCCCGATGAGCGGCCCCGTGCTCGAGCGGCTGGATCGCGAGGTCACGGCGGACGCCGAGCGCGTTCGCACGGTGTACGCGGCGCGCCGGGGTGGCCACCGCTACGGCTGGGACCAGCCGGGCCACCTGTTCACCATGCAGGAGCTCGAGCGCCGGCTGCTCCGCGCCTTCCGCCGTCACGGTCTCCTGCCCCTGGGCGGCCGGCGCGCGCTGGAGATCGGATGCGGAAGCGGCCACTTCCTGCGCGAGCTCGTGAAGTGGGGCGCCGACCCGGCTCGCGTCGTCGGCATCGACCTGCTCGAGGACCGGCTGGCCGAGGCGCAGCGGCTGGTCCCGCCTGGGGTACGGGTCGAGGCGGCCAACGCCGCCGACACCGGGTTCGCCGCCGGCGCCTTCGACCTCGTCCTTCAGATGACGGTGTTCACCTCGATTCTGTCCCCCGCCGTGCGCCATCGCGTAGCCGCCGAGATGCGACGGGTGCTCGCGCCCGGCGGGGCGATCGTATGGTACGACTTCAGGGTGAACAACCCGCGGAATCGCGACGTCCGCGCCGTCGGGAAGGCCGAGATCCGGAGTCTCTTCCCCGGCGCGGCGATCGACTTCGAGGCGGCGACGCTGGCGCCGCCTCTCGCCCGGCGGCTCGCGCCCCGCGCATGGTGGCTGTGCGAATCGCTCGACCTGCTGCCGTTTCTGCGCACGCACTATCTCGCGGTGATCCGGCCTTCCATGGCCGATCCCGCTGCTCAGGAGGGTTTCCATGGCTGAATCCGCGCCGCCCCGCACGCCGCACCGCGTCCGCCGCGATTTCCTGACCTTCGCGCCGCCCAGCATCGGCGACGAGGAAATCGCGGAGGTGGTAGACACCCTTCGCTCCGGCTGGATCACCACCGGGCCGAAGACGGCGCGGTTCGAGCAGGAGTTCGCCCGGTATCTCGGCGCGCCGGGCGCGCTCGCGGTGAATTCCTGCACCGCTGCCCTCCACACGGCGCTCCTGACGGCAGGGATCGGCCCCGGCGACGAGGTCATCACCACACCGCTCACCTTCGCCGCCACGGCGAACGTCATCGAGCATGTGCGCGCCCGGCCCGTCTTCGTGGACGTGGACCCGGAGACGCTCCAGATCGATCCCGACGGCCTGGAGGCCGCCGTCACCCCGCGGACGCGGGCGATCATTCCGGTGCACTTCGGCGGGCATCCCGCCGATCTCGACGCGGTCGACACCGTCGCCTCGCGTCACGGTCTGCTGGTGGTCGAGGATGCCGCCCATGCGCTCCCCGCGCGCTTCCGCGGGCGGCTCATCGGCTCGAGGGGGAATCCCGTCGCCTTCAGCTTCTACGCGACCAAGAACCTCACCACCGGCGAGGGCGGGATGCTCACCGCCGACCCGGAGTTCCTCGAGCGCGCGCGGATCGCCAGCCTCCACGGCATGAGCCACGACGGCTGGAAGCGGTATGCGGAGGGAGGCCACTGGTTCTACGAGGTGCTCCTCCCGGGGTTCAAGTACAACATGTCCGACATCCAGGCGGCGATGGGCCTCGCGCAGCTTGCGAAGCTCGAGCGGCACCAGGCGCGGCGGCGGGCCGTCGTGCATGCCTACCAGGCGGCGTTCACGGGCCACGACGCCTTCGAGCTGCCGGTCGAGCGGCCGGAGGTCGAGCACGCCTGGCACCTCTACGTCCTGCGGCTCCAGCCCGGCGTCCTTCGCATCGGCCGCGACCGGTTCATCCAGGAGCTGACGCAACGGAAGATCGGCACCTCGGTGCACTTCATTCCACTGCATCTCCACCCGTACTACCGCGACACCTACGGCTACGCTCCCGACGCCTATCCGGTGGCGCGGTCGAATTACGAGCGGATGCTCAGTCTGCCCCTGCACCCGGGGCTCAGCGAGGCCGACGTGGAAGACGTAGTTGGAGCGGTGCTCGACATCGCGGAGGAATACCGGAGATGACGCTCGCCAAGCGGGCGATGGATCTTGCGGTGGCGGGGGCGGGCGTCGCGCTCCTCTGGCCGGTGCTCCTCGCCATCGCGGCCGCGATCAGGCTGGAGGACGGCGGCACCGTCTTCTTCCGCCAGACGAGGGTCGGCGAGCGCGGCGTGCCGTTCCGGATCTGGAAGTTCCGGACGATGACGGCCGCGCTGGCGGGGCAGCCGATCACCGCCGAGGGCGACGCGCGCATCACCCGGGTCGGCGGCTGGCTGCGCCGCTTCCGGCTCGACGAGCTGCCGCAGCTCTTCAACGTCCTGGCAGGCGAGATGAGCCTGGTCGGGCCGCGGCCGGAGCTGCCCCGCTTCGTCGAGAACTACTCGCCGGAGGAGCGGCCGGTGCTCGACTTCCGGCCGGGGATCACCGATCCGGCGTCGCTCCGCTTCCGCGACGAAGGGGCGATCCTGGCCGGCGCCGCCGACCCGGTGCAGACGTACGTCGAGCGGATTCTGCCCGAGAAGCTCCGGCTCAGCCTCGCCTACGCCCGGCAGGCGACTCCGATGACCGACCTCCGCGTCCTGCTGGCGACGGCCGGCGCGATGCTGGGCGCGACGAAGTCGACAGCGCGTTTCGAATCACCCCGGGAGCGATATCATGCGCAGAGTCACTAGGCAGATCCTGAAAGCGGGCTGGGGGGCCGCGCTCCTTGCCGCCGCGTGGCTCCTGCCCGCTTCGGTGGCGGCGCAGACAACCCTGTCCACCCCTGCGGCGCGACAGACGCTGATTCCCGGCGACCTGGTCCGCATCACCGTCTGGCGGCAGCCGGAGCTCAGCGGCGATTTCCGCATCACCGCCGACGGATCGATCGCCCATCCGCTCTACCAGTCGGTGGACGTGAAGAACGTGCCGCTGGCCGATGTGGCAGCGCGGCTCCGCGAGTTCCTGACGAAATTCACCAACGACCCGCAGGTCGTCGTCGAACCGATGCTCGGTGTCGCGGTGGGCGGGGAGGTGCGGACCCCCGGACTGCTGACGGTCCCGCTCGGGACCACCGTCTCCCAGGCGATCGCGCAGGCAGGGGGCGGGGCCGAGCAGGCCAACCTGAAGAAGGTCCGGCTGGTGCGCGGCAACCAGCAGCAGATGATCGACCTGACCGACCTGCGCGTCAATCGCGGCGCATTGCCGGTCGAGTCGGGAGACCAGATATTCATATCGCGCCGGAGCAGTGCGTTCCGGGACGTCATTGGCCCCATGGCCAGTGTCCTCGGAGCCGGCGCCGCCATCATCAGCATCATCCGCAAATGACTACCTCGCGTGTGCCCCGCTCGCGGCCCGATCCCGGCCTCCCGGTCCCCCTTCCCCGCCGGTTCGTACCGGTCGCGAATGATCTCTCCGACGACGGAGCCATGGCGCCGGTCGATCTGCGCCGCATGACCGGCATCCTCCGACGGCGGCTGGGCCCGGTCCTCATCGTCGCCGCCGTGATCGCCGCGTCCGCGGCGGCCTACGCGTGGACGCGGAAGCCGGTCTACCGGTCCACGGCGGTGATCCGGCTCAAGGATTCGCGGGGCGCCATCAGCCCGGGTCTCACCGGAGAGGAGGAGCCGACGCTCGGCGGCCAGCAGGTGAATCCGCTGCTCTCGCTCGTCGAGATCCTGTCGAGCCGCACCGTCGCGGGGACCGTCGTGGACAGCACACCGATCCTCCGGGTACGCGCGCACGGCATCCCGGTCGGCAGCCTGAGCAGCGTGCTGGTGAACGGGGACCGCCAGCGCGACACCCTGTCCATGACCTTCACCGAAAAGGGGAGCCTGTTCGCTGGCGCCGCGGACAGCGGACCGGTGCCGTACGGTGTGCCCGGGGGCCATTCCGGGTTCTATGTGACGATCGCGCGGCGCCCGGCCGCCGACGCGGCGATGATCGAGCTGATCCCGCGCGAATCGGCGGTGAGCGCGGTGGTGCAGCACCTTCGCGTCAAACCGCGCGAGAACACCGACGTGGTGGACGTGATGTATACGTCGGAGGATCCGGCCCTCGCCCGGAACGTCGCCAACCGGCTGATTCAGCTCTTCCAGGTGATCAACACGCAGTCGGTGCAGCAGGAGTCGCGGGCCCGGCGCGTCTTCCTCGAGGGACAGCTCCGGGACGCCGACCGGGATCTCGACGCGGCCCGCACCGCGCTGGCCGGCCTCCAGGCGCGCCAGCGCGCCCTGAGCGCGCGCGACCGCTTCACCGCGGAGCAGGCGGAGGTGGGCGGGCTCCAAGGGCGGCGCGAGGAGCTCGACGCCCAGCGGCGGCTGTACCGTACCCTCCTCGACAAGCTGCAGGCCTCGCCGGCGGGGAGCAGCGCCGCGATCACGGCGATTCTCTCTTCTCCCGGCCTCGCCGAGAACACGGTGATCCGCCAGATCGCCGACCAGCTGTCGCACTACCAGACCCAGCGTGATTCGCTGACGTCGGGGCCGTACGGCAGCGCCGCGACCAATCCCGACGTCGCCCGGCTCAACGCGCTCATCGCGTCGACGCAGGAGCGGCTGGTGAGCGCGGTGCGGAGCGGCATCTCGGTGCTCGATGCCCGCATCGCCCCGCTCGACGCCCAGCGGACGTCGGCGGCGTCGTCGTTCACGCGCCTCTCACGCGATGCCGGCGAAGAGGCCCGCCTGCTCCAGGCACTCGACGCCCGGACCCGGCGCGACGAGCAGCTCCGTGACGAGTACCAGAAGGCGCGACTGGCCGAGGCGGTCCAGGTGGGACAGGTGGAGATCGTGGATCAGGCGGGGCCGGTGGCGCCAGTCGGTCAGCCGCCGATCCGCATCGCGATCTTCGGCGTCCTGCTCGGCCTCATCGTCGGCGCGCTTGCCGGGCTCTTCATCGACTACCTGCGGCCCACGATCCGCCGGCAGCGGGAGCTCGCCGACGCGCTGCAGTCACCCAACCCGATCGTCATTCCGCGCTTCCGGGGCCGCTCTTCGCTCTTCGCGTCGACCCGCCGTCATGGCGCGGACACGCTCATGATGCTCACCGATCCGACGGGAGGCAGCGCCGAAGCGTTCCGCGCGCTCCGCACCAAGTTGATCTTCTCCGACAGCTCGGCCGAAATGAAGACGCTGCTGGTCACGAGCGCGGTCGAGGGCGAGGGCAAGACGACGCTGGCGGCGAACCTCGCGGTGGCCTACGCCCAGCAGGGGGTACGCGTCCTGCTGGTCGACGCCGACATGCGGCGGGCGAATCTGCACCGCATCTTCGACGTGAACCGCGCTCCCGGCTTGTCCACCCTCCTCTCCGGCGCGGCGCTGCCGGCCCAGGCAATCCACCGGACGCAGATCGAGAACCTGTGGATTCTCCCGGCCGGCGCCCTGCCCGCGAATCCCGCGGAGATCCTCGGTGCCGCGTCGGTACCGGCGGTGCTCGAGTTCCTGGCCAAGGAGTACGATGTCGTCGTGATCGACTCGCCGCCGGTGCTGGCGGCGGCGGATGCGTCGATCGTCGCCGCGATGTCGCACGGGGTGCTGCTCGTCGTTCGGGCGGGGCGGGCGGAGCGCGAGGTGGTGCGGGCGGCGTACGACCAGCTCACCGACGTCGGCGCGACGCTGGTCGGCGCAGCGCTGAACGACCCGGATGGCGAGATCGTCCGGTCGGGCGGCGCGTACTACTTCTACGGGTACGCCGGCGTGCACGGAGGCGATCACCACTAGCCGGAACGAAGCGGGGCCCTCGACTCGAGGGCCCCGTCTCCTGCGGCGCTACTGCACGATCAGCCGCTGCTCCCAGAACGGATGTTTGGGCGGTCCGGCGGTGAGCCGGTATTCGCCGGGAGCGGGCGTGAACTCCGCATCGAAGGTCTCCCCAACCTCGATCACCTGCCGGGCCGGGCCGTTGACCGCCTGACTCGCCCGCAGGTCGGCGCCGTCCTTGGCCAGCCGCCGCCAGGTGGCGACCGTCGAGTCCCGGAGGATCGAGAACGGCATCCGGCCCGCGACGCCGATGTTCACGAAGCGGAACCGGTGCGGTACCCCGGCGGCCAGGGTGAGCGGCGCCGGCTTCGCCGCACCGTTCACGACGAGCGGGGGCGGGTGGTTCTTCCCGGCGCCGGGCCCATCCCATCCGGCGACGTACACGTGATCCCGGGTGGGATCGAACTGCCGCCCCGGCTCGAGCACCACGATCGCGCCGTACAATCCCGACGAAAGCTGCTCGAAGTCGTTCAGGTGCGTGTGATAGATGAAGGTCCCCGCCCGTGGCAGGGTGAGGTGCGCGACGAACGAGTCGTTCGCCGGGATCATGTGCGCCACCGCGCTGCCGGCGCCGCTCCACCCCGGGACCCCGTCGGACCAGCTCTCCAGCTCCACGCCGTGCCAGTGGATCGCCGAGCTCTCGCGGAGGCGGTTGACCACGACGATGTCGGTCGGCTGGTCCCGCG
>JBLMWC010000164.1:0-8715 GCA_050257015.1 Bacillota bacterium
AGTCCCGTGAGCGGCTCCCGCACCACGGCAGCCGCCGTCAAGCGCGGGGACGCAGTCTGGGAGTCGCGATCAGGATGATCGCGGCAGCGAGCCCGATCTTGAGGAGATCACCGGTGAAGAACGGGACGAACCCGAAGCGAAGCGCCGCGGCCGGATTCCCGCCGAGGAGCGCAAGCTGGGCGACGCCGCCGATGTGGATCACGGCCATCCCCAGCACGCAAGCGCCCAGCACCCGCCAGACCGGGGCCGGAGCGCCGCCGCGGGAAGTGGCGATCGCGCCGGTGATCGCCGCCGCGAGCGGAAAGGCGAGCAGATAACCCCCCGTGGGCCCGATGAGCCGAACGATTCCGGCTCCTCCACCGGCGAAGACCGGAAGCCCGACGAGTCCGAGCGCGAGGTACAGCACGAGTGCCGCGAACCCCTCGCTCATGCCGAGGAGGCCGCCGACGGCAAGCACGGCGAGCGGCTGCAATGTGAACGGCACCGGCGTGAACGGCAGCGGCACGGCGACCTGGGCCGCGGCGGCCACTACCAGCGCGGCGATCGCGATCCGCACGGCGCGGATGGCGGGGGTGGCAGGCGCGGCACGGCGCGCGAGCGATCCGGTATGCGTCATGACATGCGCTCCACGCTGAGGGCGACCGCGTTGCCGCCGCCGAGACAAAGGGTCGCGAGACCGCGCTCGCCGCCGCGGTCGGCGAGTGCGTACAACAGGGTGGTCAGCACGCGCGCGCCGCTCGCGCCGATCGGGTGACCCAGCGCCACGGCGCCGCCGTTGACGTTCACCCGCTCCCAGTCCCAGCCGAGCGCCCGGCCGTCGGCCAGCGCCTGCACGGCAAACGCCTCGTTGGCCTCGATCAGGTCGTAGTCGCCGATCGAGGTGCCCGCCTTGCCCATCAGATTCTTCACCGCGACGATCGGCGCGAAGAAGAGGTCCTTCGGCTCGCCGCCGCCGGTGGCGTACTGCGTCACCCGCGCCATCGGGGTGAGCCCGTGCGCCTTCGCAAAGGCGAGCGAGGTCACCACCAGCGCGCTCCCGCCGTCGTTGAGTCCCGGAGCGTTGCCGGCTGTCACCGTCCCGCCGTCCTTCCGGAACACCGGCTTGAGCTTCGCCAGCGTTTCGGGCGTCGTGTCCTTCCGCGGCGCCTCGTCGGCGGCGACGGTGGTCGCACCGCCCTTCCCCGGCACGCTCACCGGCAGGATCTCCGCGGCGAACTTCCCGGCGTCGGTGGCGGCGACGGCCTTCTGATGGCTCTCGTAGGCAAAGGCATCCTGATCCTTGCGCGACACGCCGGCCGTCTCGGCGGTGTACTCCGCGTATTCGCCCATGTGATTGCCGCCGAACGAGTCCCAGAGGCCGTCATGGATCATGCCGTCGACCATCGTCTGGTTGCCGGCCTTGATCCCCTGACGCATCCCGAAGACGTAATGCGGCGCCGAGGACATCGACTCCTGGCCACCCGCCACGACGCATTGCCGGTCTCCGGCGCGGATCGACTGGGCCGCGAGCATGACCGCGCGGAGGCCGGAGCCGCACACCTCATTTATGGTGATGGCCGACGTGGTGGCAGGAATCCCGGCGCCGATGAGCGCCTGCCGCGCCGGTGCCTGGCCGGAGCCGCCCTGCACCACCTGCCCCATGATCACCTCATCCACGGCGGCGGCGTCGATGCCGGCCCGCCGCACCGCCTCACGGATGACCATGGCGCCGAGCTGCGGGGCACTGAACGAAGACAGGCCGCCGAGGTAACGCCCGATGGGCGTCCGCACGGCGGCCACGATGACGGGTGTGTTGCTGTCGCTCACGGAATCCCGCTCCCGGTTATTGAAAGGGTCCGAAACGACGGGAAAATAGCCGCCTGACCCCAAAAAACCACCACGATCGGGGCGATGCGCCTAAGCCGGCGGCAGCGCCCTGGTCCGCACTTCCTCGCCGATCCGCTCGATGAACGCGGCGACGGTCAGGACCTCCTGCTTCTTCCCCGCCCCCCGCGCCCGGAGTGCGAGGCTGTCGCCGTCGGCCTCACGCTGGCCGACCACGGCCATGTAGGGGACCTTGTGCGTCTCAGCGTCGCGGATCCGGTAATTGAGGGTCTCGCTCCGGTCGTCGACGTGCACGCGGAGGCCGGCGGCCTTGAGACGCGCCGCCAGGGCGTGTCCATACGCGTTCTGCTCGGCGGAGACGGGCACCACCCGCACCTGCTCCGGCGCGAGCCAGACCGGGAACGCCCCCGCGAAGTGCTCGATGAGGTTGCCGATGAATCGTTCGAGCGTCCCGTAGATCGCGCGGTGGATCATCACCGGACGGTGCGGCCGGTTGTCGGCGCCGGTGTACTCGAGGCCGAACCGCTCCGGCAGCTGGAAGTCGAGCTGAATCGTCGGGCCCTGCCAAAGCCGCCCGATGGCATCGCGGAACTTGATGTCGATCTTGGGGCCGTAGAAGGCGCCGCCGCCCTCGTCCACCCGGAACGGAATCCCCTTCCGCGAGAGCGCGGACTGCAGCATCGCCTCGGCGCGGTCCCAGGTGGCGTCGTCGCCCAGACGCTCGGGGGGACGCGTGGAGACCTCGAAGTCGAGCTCGAATCCGAACGTCTGCTTGATGAGGCGGTCCACCTGGTCGAGGCAGAGGAAGATCTCGTCCTCCACCTGCTCCATGGTGCAGAAGATGTGTGCGTCGTCCATGCAGAGCCCGCGCACGCGCAGGAGCCCGTGGAGCACGCCGGACCGCTCGTTCCGGTAGACATTGGCGACTTCCGAGAGCCGCAGCGGGAGGTCGCGGTAGCTCCGCTGCTGCGTCTGGAAGATGAGGCAGTGCATCGGGCAGTTCATCGGCTTGGCCCGGTAGCGCACGTCCTCCGACTCCTCGTGGCCGGCCGCCATCGGCGGATACTGATTCGCCTCGTACAGCGGCAGGTGACCCGACACCCGGAACAGCTCCTCGCGGGTGATGTTCGGCGTGTAGACCAGGTCGTAGCCACTCGCCACGTTGTCGTCCTCGACCGCGCGCGAGAGGAGCCACTTCACGATGGCGCCCTTGGGATGCCAGAAGACGAGCCCCGGGCCCACCATCTCCTGAATGGAAAAGAGATCGAGCTGGCGGCCGAGAACGCGGTGGTCCCGCCGGCGGGCCTCCTCGAGCCGGTGCAGATAGGCGTCGAGGTCCTCCTTCCGGAACCACGCGGTGCCGTAGATGCGCTGCAGCATCTGGCGCTTCTCGTCGCCCCGCCAATAGGCGCCGGCGGCGTTGAGCAGCTTGAAATGCTTCAGCCGGCCGGTGCTCGGGACGTGCGGGCCGCGGCACAGGTCCACGAACGGGCCGTCGGTGTACACGCTGATCGTCTCGTCGTCGCCCAGCTCGGCGATGCGCTCGAGCTTGAGCGGGTCGTCGGCGAAGCGCCGGTTGGCCTCGGCGCGGTCTACCACCTCGCGGCTGAACGGGTAATCGCGCTGCGCCACCTCGCCCATCTTCCGCTCGATCCGCTCCAGGTCCTCCGGCGTGAACGGGCGCTCGACGGCGAAATCGTAGTAGAAGCCGTCCTCGATCGGCGGTCCGAAGCCGATGCCGGCACTCGGATAGAGCTCGCGCACGGCGGTCGCGAGGATGTGGGCCGACGAGTGGCGGAGCAGTTCGAGCGCCTCGGGATCGCGGTCGGTGACCAGCGCGACGCTGGCGTCGGACTCGAACGGTCGGTCGAGGTCCCAGAGCGACCCGTTCACCCGCGCGGCGAGCGCCGCCTTGGCGAGCCCGGGGCCGATCGCCGCGGCGAGCTCCCGCGCCGTGCTGCCGCGAGGCATTTCCCGCACGCTGCCGTCGGGCAGCGTCAGGCGGACGACGGCCGCGATCACTGGACCGCCTCCGACCCCGTCGGCGCGACCACGGGGCGAGTCCGCGGCGCCAGCCGGAAATAGAGCACGATGCCGATCACCACGACCGCCGCGATGACGATCCAGCGCATCAGGCCCCGCAGCGCGACATCCGCGCGTTCGTCAACCATGCGCACACCCGTTTCGTGAGGAGAACGCCTCCATGCGCGAGGCGCTTGAAGCGTGTTAACTTAACGCATTGCGAAACCATTTTGCACGAGGGAGCGCAGTGCCGAACGACGATCGCATTTCCATTGGTGAGACGCTGCTCTGGGGCTCGCTGGGCGCCTTCACCGGCCTGGTCGCCGGAATCGTGCTGAGCGAGTGGACGGGCGGCGTGACCCGTCGCCGCATCCGCCGTGTCGCGTCCCGCCTGCAGCAGCCGGCGCCGCCGTCCGCGCTCACGTCCGCCGCGCGGGCACGCGCCGCCGCGGCGGCGCTGCTCGCCCATCCCACGCTCCGCGATCTCGGTCTCCAGGCGGTGGCGCTCTCGCGCGGCGCCGTCGAGCTGCGAGGCTGGGTGTCGAGCCGTGCCACCCGGGCCCTGGCGGCGCGGGTGGTCCTCGCCGTACCGGGCGTGGACGCGGTGATCAACAACATTCTCGTCCGCGGCGAGGATGACCTCGTGGTGGCGTCCGACGAGCCGAGCGACCTGCTCGCATGACCGAGCCGCTCGCCCCGCAGTACGATCCCTCCGCGATCGAGTCACCGCTCTACGCCCGCTGGCTGGCGCTCGACGTCTTCCGTGCCGAGCGGACCGGCCGGCCGTACGTGGTGATGATGCCGCCGCCGAACGTGACGGCACAGCTGCACATGGGCCACGGCCTCAACAACACGGTGCAGGACGCGCTGGTGCGCTTCGAGCGGATGCGCGGCCGCGAGGTGCTCTGGCTCCCGGGCACCGACCACGCCGGCATCGCGACGCAGAACGTGGTCGAGCGCCTCCTCGCCAAGGAGGGACTCACCCGCTTCGACGTCGGCCGCGACGCATTCGTGGCCCGCGTCTGGGAATACGTGCACGAGACCGGCGCGACGATCCTGGAGCAGCTCAAGGCGATCGGGGCGAGCTGCGACTGGAGCCGCACCTATTTCACCCTCGACGAGGGGCTCTCGGTCGCGGTCCGGGAGGCGTTCGTGCGCCTCTACGAGAAGGGGCTCGTCTACCGCGGCCACTACATCATCAACTGGTGTCCCCGCTGCCTCACGGCGCTCTCCAACGAGGAAGCCGAGAAGGAGGAGGTCGCGGGGAAGCTCTACCATCTCCGCTATCCACTGGCGGCCGGCGGCCACCTCACGGTCGCGACCACCCGCCCCGAGACGATGCTGGGCGACACCGGCGTGGCCGTCCATCCGGGCGACGAGCGCTACCGCGCGCTGGTGGGCACCGAGGTACTGCTCCCGCTGGTGGACCGGCGGGTGCCGATCGTCGCCGACGACGCGGTGGATCCGTCGTTCGGCAGCGGCGCCGTGAAGATGACGCCGGCCCACGACCCGACCGACTTCGAGATCGGCCGGCGCCACGGCCTCCCGTCGATCGACATCTTCACCCCGGAGGCGCGCATCGCCGAAACGGCGCCGGAGCGGTTCCGGGGACTCGACCGCTTCGAGGCGCGGAAGCGCGTCGTGGCGGAATTCCAGACGCTCGGCCTGCTCGAGAAGGTGGAGGAGCACCGCCACGCGGTGGGACACTGCTATCGCTGCGAGACGATCGTCGAGCCGCGGCTCTCCGATCAGTGGTTCGTGCGCATGGAGCCGCTCGCCCGTCCCGCCCTCGCCGCCTACCGCGAGGGGCGCCTGCGCTTCATCCCCGAGCGCCGCGGCGACGAGTACGCCCAGTGGCTCGAAGGGATCAGGGACTGGTGCATCTCGCGCCAGCTCTGGTGGGGGCACCGGATTCCGGTCTGGTACTGCGAGTCGCCGGCCTGCGCACGGGTGACGGTGAGCCGCACCGCGGCGACCGCCTGCCCCGCGTGCGGCGGTCCCGTCCGGCAGGACGAGGATGTGCTCGACACCTGGTTCTCGTCCTGGCTCGTCCCGTTCTCGAGCCTCGGCTGGCCGGCGCGCACGCCCGATCTCGACGCCTTCTACCCCGGCAACACGCTGGTCACCGCGCCGGAGATCCTCTTCTTCTGGGTCTCCCGCATGGTGATGGCCGGCTGCGAGTTCATGGGCGACATCCCGTTCTCCACCGTCTATCTCCACGGCACGGTCCGCGACACCCAGCATCGCAAGATGTCCAAGTCGCTCGGGAACGGGATCGATCCGCTCGACGTGGTGGAGCGGTACGGCGCCGACGCCCTGCGATACACGATCCTCTCGGGCATGGCCGTCGGTACCGACCTGATCCTGGATCCCGGCGACCTGGAGACCTCGTTCGCGGCCGGGCGGAACTTCGCCAACAAGCTCTGGAACGCCGGCCGCTTCATCCTCTCGAACCTCGACGGCCCGACGCGGCCGCTCACGGGCCGGCACCCGGGCGCGCTTCGGCGGGAGGAGCTCACGCTCGCCGACCGCTGGATCATCGCCCGCTGCGACGCGACGATCACCGAAGCGACCGACGCCTACGAGCGCTACCGCCTCAACGACGCCGCCTCGGCGGTGTACCGGTTTCTCTGGAGCGATCTCGCCGACTGGTACATCGAGCAGATCAAGCCGCGCCTCTACGGTGACGTGGCCGGCGGGGACGTGGCGCGGGCCGTGGCCGCGTCGGTATTCGACGTCGCCCTCAGGCTGCTCCACCCCGTGATGCCTTTCATCACGGAGACCCTGTGGGACCGGCTGCCGGGCCGCCCCGCGGATGCGACGATCATGACCGCCCGCTGGCCCCGCCCCGACCCGCGCGCCGCTGACGGCGCAGCGCTCCACGGCTTCGCGCTCGTTCAGGAGCTGATCGGCGCCATCCGCGCGATCCGGGCGGAGTACGGCGTGCAGCCGGGACAGCAGGTGCGAGCCGCCGTGACCGGCGAGTCGCCCGCCGCGCGCGGAGCCTTCGACGCCGAGCGCGGAACGATTCTCCGTCTGGCGAAGCTCTCCTCGCTCGGGTTCGACGCGGGCTCCGAGCGGGTCGGGGGGCACGCCGTCCTGAGCGACGGCACCTCGCTCTTCGTGCCCCTGGGCGACGCCATCGACGTCCGGCGCGAGTGCAGCAGACTGGGCGACGAGATCAGCCGCCTTGGCCAGCTCGTCGAGAGCCAGGAGCGTAAGCTCGCGAATGCCCAGTTCACCGCCCGCGCGCCGGCCGACATCGTCGAGCGCGAGCGGCAGAAGCTCGCCACGTGGTCGGAGCAGTCGGTGAAGCTCGCGGCGAAGCGGGCGCTGCTGGGGTGCTGAAGCCCGACCTCTCCGCTAGCCTCGCCGCGCTGGGACTCGGCGCACTCCTCGCCTGCGCCAAGGTGGAGCTCCCGCCCGGCGCGCCACCCGACGTCTCGCCGCCGCATCTCATCTCGGCCAGCCCCGAGAGTCTCGCCGTGCTTCCGGGGTTCACCGGCGACGTGACGTTCCGCTTCAACGAGGTGATCGCCGAAGGCAGCTCGCCCAGTCAGGGCACCGGTACCGGCGACCTGGAGCGTCTTGTCATCCTCTCGCCCACCACCCGTCCGCCCGAAGTCCGCTGGCGACGAGACCACATCACCGTCCGTCCGCGCGAAGGGTGGCTCCCCAACCGGGTCTATCGTGTCCAGCTGCTCCCCGGCGTGATGGATCTGCGGAGCAATCGGGAGACCTCCGGCGGCACGATCGTGACTTTCACGACCGGCGCCGCCATCCCGACGCTGAAGCTCACGGGTAGCGTACAGGACTGGGTTGGCGGACGGGGGGCGGCGGGCGCGCTGGTCGAAGCGGTGCACACCGGGGACAGCCTCGTCTACCGGGCTATGGCCGATTCGAGCGGCGGCTTCCAGCTCGGCCCGATTCCGGACGGCGAGTACCTCGTCTTCGGAACCATCGACCAGAACCGGAACATGACGCGCGACCCGCGTGAGGCCTTCGACAGCGTTCGCGTTGCGGCGGGCCACACCGACGCCGGCACGCTCTGGACCTTCCCGCACGACACGGTAGGGCCGCGCATCCAGACGATCACCGCGCTCGACTCGGCGTCAGCGACCGTCACACTCTCCCAGCCACTCGACCCGGCCCAGCGCCTGGCGCCGTCGGCGGTGAGCGTGCGAGTGCTCCCGGATTCGGCGCCGGTGGCAGTCACGTCTCTGCTGCCGCCGGCCGCGGACGACAGCGCCTTCGGCCGGCGCGCGGCCGATACGTCCAGCCGCCGAGCGGCGGACACGGCCGCGGTTCGCGCTCGCAAGGCGATCGACACGATCGCGGTCCGGAAAGCCGCTGACACCACCGCGAAGCCAGCGCCCGCGAAGCCCGCGCGCCCCGCGCTGTTCGACCGCCTGATCCTCCGCGTAACGGGCCGCTGGAGACCGGGCGCGCGCTACGTCGTCACGATCCGCGGGCTGCGAAATGTCAACGGCGTGGCCGCGGATGCGACTGCCGGCCTCGCGATTCCGGCGGCGCCTCCGCCTGCCCCTGCAGCTCCCGCCGACTCCACGCGGGCGCGACAGCCAGCCGCCGCGCCGGCAGATACCGGAGCGAGCCGCACCAAGCCCCGATGAGCGACTTCCGGCGCGATCTCCCCTCGGTCGATACGCTGCTGCGTGATCCCGCCGTCGCAGCACTCCTCGAGGCGGCCCCGCGCGAGGCGGTCGTGGCGGCGGTGCGTGAGGCGGTCGCGAGCGCGCGCCGCTCGCGCCAACCTCCCCCGGCCGATTGGGGAGCCGCCGTCGGCGACCGGCTCCGCCTCCGAAGTCTCCCCTCGCTCCGGCCGGTCCTCAACGCCACCGGCGTCATCCT
>JBLMWC010000165.1:0-8634 GCA_050257015.1 Bacillota bacterium
GCATTCACCTGCCGCGTGCCGGGGACCAGCTTGAACAGTATTCCGGCGACGCAGAGGGCGACCATCGCGGCCGCGACACCCTGCGCGAGCCGCACCTGACGGCCGCGGCCGAGCACGCTCAGCGGGACGAGCACCGCCAGCAGCAGCGCGACCGGGTTGAACAGGAAGAGATTCTCGTTGCGGTGTGCCGCCGTGTGGTCCGTGAACAGCCAGAGCCCCGCCAGTATCAGGCCGGCGACGCCGGCGAAGAGTGACCAGATGCCGCCGACCGCGGCGAGTGCCCCGCGCGCCCGGGGCGACCGGGTGCCGCGCGCTCCCCAGCGCCAGAGCAGTCCTCCCAGCAGCAGCCCGATCGCAAGGTACGCCGGAAACCAGAACGGCGGCGCCGTTCGCGGAGGCGCCATCGTGCTCAGGTAGACCGTCTCCTCCGAGCGCACCAGCGGAATCAGCGTCCCGTCGGGGCCGGGGACGCGAATCGCGCGGACGTGGTCGCGGAAGGCCAGCGGCAGGAATTCCTCCTCGTACTTCGAGATCGGGCGGTCGACCGCCTCGCCCAGCCCGAGCATCAGTCCGGTGAACATGAGCGGGTTGTTGGTCGTCAGCCGGGCGGTGTGGAACCGGAAGGTCGTGCCCGACGGAGCCGTGTCCATCGCCGCGCGAATACGGCCGCCGAGGACCCGGTCGAGCGCGTCGCGCACGCGGGTCGAGCAGTTGTCACGGTAGTAGTCGTACCGGTAGTTGCGATTCTCGGGGAGAGCGTTCCACTGCAGGAAGTCGCGGAGATCGGCGCGCTGCGCCGGCGTCAGATTGAGCTCCTGGATCCAGATCGAGCGGTTGTGCGCCGCGTAGTCCGCCATCGACGTCGCGGCATCGAGTCCACCCATGGCGTAGAGCATGCGACCCTGCACGAACCGCAGGATGAAGTTCTCCTGACGGAAATCGAAGAGGCCGTAGTTGTACTGAATGTCCCGATGCCGGAGCGAATCGTGAACCCAGATCGCATTGTGACCGAAGCGCTCGTAGATCACGTCGCCCTGGCCCATCGTCACCAGCGAGATGGTGAGCTCGGAGCCCCGCTCAGGCGGCAGGAATGCCGGCCGCTGGGCGGCGAGCGGCGAGGCGACGAGCGCAGAGACGACGGCGGCGCGCGCGATGAGCGCGCGGCGAATGCTGCGGTTCGGGGTCACTCGATCTCCAGGGTGATGCGACGGCTTGCGCCGTGTGGCGGCCGATACATATAACATACAGGCCCCTGCGGGAGGTAGGCGCCGCCGCCGGCTCGTGGTGATCTCCCATATCCGAAAGGCTCTGCCCTGACGATGCGTATCCTCACCCTGATGACGGCGCTCGCCGTCGCGCCCGCCGTCGTTGCGGCGCAAACGCCGCGGGTCTACACCCACGCCGACAGTCTCCGCGGATCCTACACATCGCCGGGCCGGGCGTGGTGGGACGTGAGCTTCTACGATCTGCACGTGAGAGTGAATCCGGCGGACAGCACGATTCAGGGCTACAACGGGATCACCTACCGCGTCCTCCAGCCCGGCACCGAGCTGCAGATCGACCTGATGACCCCGCTCGAGGTGGACAGCATGGTGCAGGATGGGCGGCCGGTCGCCTTCCGGCGTGACAGCAACGCCTTCTTCGCGACGCCGGCCACGCCGGCGGCGGCGGGCGACGTCAGAACGATCACCATCTACTATCACGGCCGGCCGCGCATCGCCCGGCGGCCACCCTGGTCCGGCGGGTTCACCTGGACGACCGACAGTTTGGGCCGGCCGTGGGTGGTGACGACCGACCAGGGGATCGGCGCCAGCGTCTGGTGGCCGAACAAGGACACCCAGGCCGACGAGCCCGACAGCCAGCGCGTGGCGCTCACCGTGCCGAGCGCGCTCAAGGATGTGGCGAACGGGCGGCTCCGGAGCGTGACGCCGCATCCGGACAGCACGACGACGTACGAGTGGTTCGTCGTGAACCCGATCAACAACTACGCGATCGCCGTCGCAGCCGGCAACTACGCCCATTACAGCGATACGCTTCAGGGCGAAGGCGGGAAACTCTCTCTCGACTACTGGCCGCTGGACTATCACCTCGAGGCCGCGCACCGCCAGTTCCCCCAGTCGAAGACGATGCTCACCTGCTTCGAGCACTGGTTCGGTCCGTACCCGTGGTACGAGGACGGGTACAAGCTGATCGAAGTGCCCAACAACGGGATGGAGCATCAGAGCGCGGTCGCCTACGGCAACCGGTACGCCAACGGCTACCAGGGCCGCGACGGCTCGGGCACCGGGCTGGGGATGAAGTGGGACTTCATCATCGTGCACGAGAGCGCCCACGAGTGGTTCGGCAACAACATCACATCGAAGGACAACGCCGACATGTGGGTGCACGAGAGCTTCGCGAACTACGCGGAGGGGATCTACACCGAATGTCTCTTCGGCAAGGAGGCCGGTGCACAGTACGTGATCGGCAACCGCCGCCTGATCCGGAACGACGCGCCGATCATCCCGGCCTACGGCGTGAACGCCCAGGGCTCAGGCGACATGTACCCCAAGGGCGGCAACATGCTGCACACGATCCGGCAAATCGTGGGCGATGACGCCCGGTGGCGTGACATCCTCCGTGGCCTCAACAGCACCTTCCGCCACCAGACAGTGACCGGCCAGCAGGTGGAGGGCTACATCAGCAGCCGGGCCGGAAGGGACCTGTCGAAGGTCTTCCAGCAGTATCTTACGACCACGCTGGTTCCGGTGCTCGAGTACCGCGTCGACGGCCGGACGCTCTCGTACCGCTGGGCGGGGGCGGTGCCGGGATTCGACATGCCGGTTCGGGTGACGCTTTCCGATGGTGCTGCGCTCATGCTCCAGCCGACGGAGCGGTGGCAGACGAAGAAAGTCAGGCTGGAGAAGCCGGCGGATTTCGCGGTGGATCCGAACTACTACGTGACCGCGCGCGAAGTCGCGGCGGCGAGGCAATAGGACGCATGCAAGAGAGCACGGCACTCGCGACCGCGGCTGACACCTTTTTCCGCGGCGGGGGCGAGATGGCGGCGCTCACCCGGGCGATGGACTGGGCGGCCACGCCGCTCGGTCCAGTCGAGACATGGACCACGAGTCTCCGCACCACGGTGAGCACCCTGCTCGCCTCGCGCCACGCGATGTTCCTCTGGTGGGGTCCCGATCTCATCCAGTTCTACAACGACGGCTACCGCCCGAGTCTGGGCGCCGACCGACACCCGACCGCGCTGGGCGCGCGCGGGCGCGAGTGCTGGGCCGAGATCTGGCCGATCATCGGCCCCGAGGTGGAAGCGATCATGGCCGGCGGCGACGCCACCTGGCACGCCGACCACCTGGTGCCGATCACCCGCGGCGACCGGGTGCACGACGTGTACTGGAGCTACAGCTACAGCCCGGTGCAGGACGATGACGGCAGCGTGGGCGGTGTGCTGGTCACCGTGCAGGAGACGACCCGTCGTGTCGTGGGCGAGCGGCGCGTGCGCATGCTGCAGGAGCTCGCCGCGGCGATGCTGCGAGCCCGATCGGTGGAGGACGTCTGCGCGGAGACCGCGGCGGCGCTCCGCACGGTGCCTGAGGACGTCGCCTTCGGACTCGTGTATCTCGTGGACGAGGACACCGGGCGCCTGCGCCTCGCATGCAGCGCCGCACTGGAGCCCGGCTCGACGGCGGCGCCGCTGGAGCTTGCGCGGGACGGCGATGACGTGTGGCCGGCCGCCCGGGCCCTGGGCGACGTCGAGTCGACCGGCGCGGGTGAGTGGTCGGCCCCGGTCGAACCGATCCTCTGCGATCGATGGCCCGAGCCGATCGACGGGGCGCTGACGGTACCCCTCACCGCCGGCCACCCGGCCCAGGGGGCGCACGGTGTGCTGATCGTGGGACTCAATCCACGTCTCCCTCTCGACGGGCCGTCGCGTCGCTTCGTGGCGCAGGTCGCGCGCGAGCTCGCGACCGCGCTCGACGGGGTGGAGCGGCTGGCCCGGGAGCGGGCGGCCGCACGGCTGGCTGCCAGCGCCGAGCGTGAGCTGCTGACCGGCGTCTTCCAGCTCGCGCCGTCGTTCCTTGCCGTGCTGCGCGGTCCCGACCACGTCTTCGAGCTTGCGAACCCCGCCTACTTCCGGCTCATCGGCGACCGCGAGGTGCTGGGGCGCCCGGCACGCGACGCGCTGCCGGAGATCGCGGGGCAGGGATTCCTCGATCTGCTCGACCGGGTCTACGCGACGGGCGAGCCATTCGTCGGCAACGAGGTGCTCGTCCATCTGCCGGCGACGCCCGACGGCCTGCTTCAACGGCACTATCTGAACTTCGTGTACCAGGCGATGCGCACTCCGGCCGGCGCGATCACGGGAATCCTCGCCACCGGCATCGACGTGACCCCGATGGTGGAGGCGCGCCAGGTCGTGGAGCGCTCGCTCGCGGAAACCCAGCGCGTGGCGGCTGAGCGTGACGCGGAGCGGCGGCAGCTCCGCACGGTCCTGGAGCAGGCGCCGCTCGCCGTCGCGATCATCGGTCCGGCGGGGGAGATCCGCTTCGCGAATCCGACCTTCGAGCGGCTCTGGGGCCGGTCCGTCGAGGCCACTCGCGCCGAGGACTACAGCGAGGCCTACACGGGCTACCATCTCGACGGCCGACCGATCGCGTCGGAGGAGTGGGCCGGCGCACGGGCCGTTCTCAAGGGCGAGGTCGTGGAGGGCGAGGTGATCGAGATCGTGCAGGCCGGGCGCCGCGGCGCCGAGGGCCGGCGGTTGACGGTCTGGATCAGCGCCGCGCCGATCCGGGATGACGACGGCCGCATCACCGGCGGCGTCGTCATCTTCCGCGACATCACGGCCGAGCGCCGCATTGAGCAGCAGCTGCGGGATGCGCAGCGGCTGCATGCGGTCGGCACACTCGCCGGCGGCGTCGCGCACGAGGTGAATAACGCGCTTCAGGGAGTGCTGGGGTTCGGGTCGTTCGTCCTCAGGGCGCTGGGACCGGAGCACCCGCAGTCGGCCGACATGCGGCTCGTGCTGCAGTCGGCCCAGCGCGCGGCGCGCGTGTCGCAGCAACTCCTCGCGTACACCAGGCAGCAGGTCACGCAGCCGCGGCCGGTGGACCTCTTCGCTCTGGCGGAAGATCTGCAGCCCGTCCTGAGGCAGCTGCTCGGCGCCGACAAGTCGCTCGCTCTCGCGCCGCCGGAGGCTCCCGTCCCGGCGATCCAGGCCGACCCCGCGCAGGTGGAGCAGGTCCTCATCAACCTCGTCGCCAACGCGCGGGACGCGACCGACACCGGTGGCCGCGTCACCATCGGCGTCGAGCGCGTGCGCGTCGGCGCCGGGGCCGACACGACGGGCGGCTCGTTCCACCTTGCCCCCGGGGAGTATGTGCGCCTCACCGTCTCCGACACCGGGCACGGAATGACGGCGGAGACGCGGGCTCGGATCTTCGATCCCTTCTTCACCACGAAGCCGATCGGCGAGGGGACCGGCCTCGGCCTGAGCATGGTCTACGGGACGGTGAAGCAGCATGGCGGATACATCGATGCAGTGAGTGCGCCGGGGGAAGGCACCACCATGGAGCTGTACTGGCCGGTGGCGACGACCGGGGCCCCCGCAGCGGCCGCGGATCGCGACTCAGCCGCCGCGGGACGCTCGCGGCCAGGGCGCGGCCGCCTCGTGCTGGTGGCCGATGACGAGCCGCTCGTGCGCACGCTCGCGGTAAGGGCGCTGGAGGAGGAGGGGTACGACGTGCTCGCCGTCGAGGACGGCGCGGCCGCGCTGGAACTGCTCGAGCGTGACGACGTGCGTCCCGACCTGATCATCACCGACGTCATCATGCCGCGGCGCAACGGGCGGCAGCTGCACGACGCGGTGACCGCCCGCTGGCCAGGCTTTCCCGTCCTCTTCATGTCGGGGCACACCGGCGAGGAGGCGGTGCTCCAGCGGCTGGTGCCGCGCGGCGCGCCGTTCCTGCAGAAGCCGTTCAGCCCGGAGGCACTGGCACGGGCTGCCGCCGAGCTGCTGGCGGCCAGGGCCCGCAGAGGATGACCGAGCTGCTGCCCACCCGGGCCCTCGGCACGCAGGGCCTCTCCGTCCCGGCGCTGGGACTCGGCGTCATGGGGATGAGCCACGCGTACGGCACCGCCGAGGAGCGTGACGAGCGCGAGTCCATCGCCACCATCCACCGCGCCATCGATCTGGGGTGCACGTTCTTCGATACGGCCGAAGTCTATGGGCCGTATGTGAACGAGGAGCTCCTGGCGCGCGCGCTGAAGCAGCTGGATGGTGGGCGTGATCGCGTCGTGATCGCGACCAAGTTCGGCTTCAGGATCGAGAATGGCGGCGTCGCCGGGATGGACAGTCGTCCCGGACACATCCGGGAGGCGGTGGAGGGCTCGCTGCGCCGCCTCGCGACCGACCGGATCGACCTGCTGTACCAGCATCGCGTCGACCCCGCGGTGCCGATCGAGGACGTCGTCGGCACGATGTCCGACCTCGTAGGGGAGGGCAAGGTGCGGTTCCTCGGCCTCTCCGAGGCGGGGGAGCGGACCATCCGCCGGGCGCACGCCGTACATCCGATCACGGCGCTGCAGAGCGAATATTCGCTGTGGGAGCGCAACCTCGAGCCGCGCATCATTCCACTGCTCAGAGAGCTCGGGATCGGGCTGGTGCCGTTCGCGCCCCTGGGCCGGGGGTTCCTCGCGGGGTCGGTGCGGCGTGCCGAGGAATACCCCGAGGGCGACTATCGCCGGGGCGATCCCCGCTACCAGGGCGCGAACTTCGACGCCAACATGCAGGCCGCGTCCGATGTCCGCGCCCTCGCCGCCCGGAAAGGGGCGACTCCGGCGCAGATCGCACTCGCGTGGCTGCTGCACAAGGGTCCGGACATCGTGCCGATTCCCGGCACCAGGCGGCGGGGCTACCTCGAGGAGAACCTTGCGGCTGCGGCGGTGTTGCTCAGCGCCGACGAGATGGCCGCGCTCGACGCGGCGCTCCCGCCGGAGAAGGTGGCCGGCCCCCGCTACGGTGCGCAGGGGATGGCACAGGTCGATCGCTGACAACGCGGCACCATGAAGCCGAAACGGGGCGACCTCGCGAGGTCGCCCCGTTTCATGCGCGTGCGCTCAGCGTGACGGCCGATCAGACGTCCAGATTGCTCACGTACTTCGCGTTCCGCTCGATGAACTGCCGGCGCGGCTCGACCTCGTCGCCCATCAGCTCGTCGAAGAGCTTCGAGGCCTCGACGGCGTCCTCGAGTGTCACCCGGAGAATGGTCCGCCGGTCGGGATCCATCGTGGTGTTCCAGAGCTGCTCCGGGTTCATCTCGCCGAGACCCTTGTAGCGCTGGATATTGACGTTGCCCTTGGCATCGGGCCCCGAGAGCCGCTTCACCCAGTCGTCCCGCTCGGTCTCAGTGTAGGCGTACTGCTCCTCCTTGCCGCGCGCTACGCGGTAGAGGGGCGGCTGGGCGATGTACACGAACCCCGCCTCGATCAGCTCCTGCATCTGCCGGAAGAAGAAGGTGAGCAGCAGCGTCCGGATATGGGCGCCGTCCACGTCGGCGTCGGTCATGATGATGATCTTGTGGTAGCGCGCGTCTTCGAGCTTGAAGTCGCCGCCGACGCCGCAGCCGACCGCCGTGATGATCGCTCGGATCTCCTCGTTGCCGAGGATGCGGTCGATCCGCGCGCGCTCGACGTTGAGGATCTTGCCGCGGAGCGGCAGGATCGCCTGGAACTGCCGGTCGCGCCCCTGCTTGGCGCTGCCGCCGGCCGAGTCGCCCTCGACGAGGTAGATCTCCGAGTGTGCCGGGTCGTCGATCGAGCAGTCGGCCAGCTTGCCGGGGAGCACCATGTTCTCGAGCCCCGACTTCTTGCGGACCAGGTCGCGTGCCTTGCGCGCCGCCTCGCGCGCGCGGGCGGCGCTCACCGCCTTCTCGATGATCGCCCGCGCCACCGGCGGGTGCTCCTCGAGATAGCTGCCGAGGTGCTCGTTGATCACCGTCTTGACGATCCCCTCGACCTCGGAGTTGCCGAGCTTCGTCTTGGTCTGCCCCTCGAACTGCGGCTCGCGCACCTTCACATGCAGGACGCAGGTGAGCCCTTCGCGAATGTCGTCGCCCGAGAGGGTGAAGCCCTCCTTCTTGAGCGCGTTCGTCTTCTTCGCGATGTCGTTGATCGTGCGCGTCAGCGCCGACTTGAACCCCGTGAGGTGAGTGCCGCCCTCGTGGGTGTTGATGTTGTTCACGAACGTGAAGGTGTTCTCGTTGTACCCCTCCTCGTACTGGAGGGCGATGTCCACGTCCACGTCGTCCTTGGCCGTGGTGAAGTGCACCGGCTTCGGGTGAATCGCCTTCTTGTTCCGGTTGAGCCACTGCACGAACTCCACCAGTCCGCCCTTGGCGAAGTAGGTCTCGGTTCGCGCCGGGGCCTCGCGCTCGTCCTTGAGCGTGATCTTCACTCCCTTGTTCAGGAAGGCGAGCTGCCGCAGGCGGTCGGCCAGGGTCGTGAAGTTGTACTCGAGAACGGTGAAGATCTCGGGGTCGGGCTTGAAGCGGATGGTCGTGCCCGTCGTGCGCGTCTTGCCCAGGACGGACAGCTTCTTGGTGGTCTTGCCGCGGACGAACGCCATGTGATGCCGCTGGC